>JAFIGB010000078.1 GCA_020831705.1 Candidatus Sumerlaeia bacterium
CCCTCGGCGGAACCAGCCGTTGAGTCCACCCCCGAAGCACCAGCCGCCGCGCCAGCCTCGGCAGAAACTGACGGGTCGGCCGAGTAATACCCACCGGGCGACCAGGAAGGCGATCTTCTAATCATGAACCTGAACCGTATCCAGATTATTGGAAATCTGACCCGCGACCCGGAAGGGCGCTCGACCCAGTCGGGAGCCCGGGTGGTAAACTTCACGGTGGCCGTGAATGAAAAATATGGCCAGCGCGAGGACACCATCTTCCTGAAGGTAGAGGCATGGAACAAGACCGGTGAAATTGCCGAACGATTCCTTCGCAAGGGAAGCATGGTCTACGTGGAAGGTCGGTTGAAGCTCGACGAATACGAAGCCCGGGACGGACAGAAGCGCCGCGATCCGGTTGTCGTTGCCAATAACATTGTCCTCGGCCCCAAGGGTCGTGGCGGTGAAGGCGGCGGCGGTTATGACGATGATCGTGGTGGCCGAAGTGATTACCGTGACGAGGAACCCCGTCGTGATTCGTACCAGCGCGAAGAGGCTCCCTCCCGGAAGCACGATGAATACAACCAGGAACACAACCAGCCCTCGGCCCCCTCGGGGCAGGGCGATTCGACGGAGGACGACCTTCCCTTCTGAGCATCGAAGGGTGGCCCTGTTCCCCGGCATTTATGAGATGGAGACATCCAAATGAGTGATGAAGTTGTTGAAAAGAAGGAAGCCCCGGCCCAGCCGGCGGCAGCTGGTGCTCCCCAGGGGGAGTACAGGTCGGAAGCTCCCCGTGAGCGCCCCCAGGGCGGCCCGCGTGGTGAGGGCGGTCCCCGCGGTGATCGCGGTGGAGATCGCGGCGATCGTGGTGGCCCCCGTGGTGGTGGCGATCGCGGCGACCGTGGCGGCCCCGGTGGTCGCAAGCGCCGTTTCCCGCGCCGCAAGGTGTGTTACTTCCGCGCCATCAAGGCGGAATACGTTGACTACAAGGATGTCAACACGCTGCGTCGGTTCGTGACCGAGGAGGGCAAGATCCTTCCCCGCCGTGTGACCGGTACCACGGCCAAGTTTCAGCGTGCGCTGACCTTGGCGATCAAGCGCGCCCGTTTCATGGCGCTCATCCCCTACTGCAAGCGGCACCGCTAAGCCCCGGCAGCGGGAAAGCAACGCCAGTTTGAAAATAACGGAGTGTTTTCGATGAAGATCGTATTGCTCAAATCGGTCGACAACCTGGGCCAGGCGGGTGAAGAGGTTGCCGTCAAGCGCGGTTACTTCCGCAACTTCCTTGAGCCCCGTGGTTATGCCCTCACGGCGACCGAGAGAAATGTTAAGTTTGTTCAAAGCCGCCGTCGCAAGCTCGAGTCGCTTGTTGCCGCCGAGACTGAGTCGGCTGAGAAAATCAAGGCCCAGCTGGAAGGCGCCAAGCTTGTCTTCCAACTGCGTGCGGGGGAAAAGGGCCAGCTGTTCGGCTCCGTCACACCCCACGACATCGTGTCCCGCGTCAAAGCGGATTTCAACATCGAGGTCGAGCGCCGCAAGGTCGAGGCCCCGCATATCAAGACCCTCGGCGATCACGCCGTTCGCATCCGCATCTACCCCGGTGTTGCCGCCACGATCAATGTCTTCGTGGAACCCCTCGAAGCCGAGGAAGTGGTGACAACCGATGACGACGATATGGCCCTTGGCCTCGAAGCCGTCCTCAAGGAACAGGAAGACGCGCGTCGTGCGAAGCAGACCAAGGCAGCAGCCGAAGCCGCCGAAGTGGCGGAAGCAGAAGCCCCCGCCGCCGAGACCGAGGAAGCACCGGTTGAGTAACCACCGGCCAAACATCCGCAGGAAAATTGCGGATTTCTCCTGACAACACAAAAGGCGCGGAAGCCGCTCAACGGCGACCGCGCCTTTTCTCTTTTTAGACCCACCTTCCATGAGCGAAACAGGAACAACAAGCAGCACCAATGAGGGCACCCCGGCCCCCGATGGCAGGCGCCTGCTTTACCCGTTCCTCCTTCTGCTCCTTTTTTTCGCCACCTTCAACACAACTCGTTTCGCCATCCTCGACGACCGCCCCCGTATAGACCTTCGGGTTTTTCTCCTGGCGGGCCAGGCGGTGGACGAGGGCATCTCCCCCTACCGGGAAAGCGAGGCGCTCGACGTCTACTACGTCTATCCACAGGCATGGGCGTGGATGATGGTCCCCCTCTCGCGCATGTCGACGGAACAGGCCGAGGCGATCTGGCACTTCCTTTCGGGCTTCTTCCTCCTCGTGATCGTTGCCGTTTGCTCGGCATGGGCATGGCGCACGGGACGGGAGGACGGCCTTGCGGGTGGCAACCCCGGGTGGGCGGTGCTGGCTGGTGCGGCCCTCATCGGTGTGGGATTTTCGCCCGTTCAATTTGGCTGGCAACTCGGTCAGGCCGACCTGCTGGTCACCACGTTGCTTGCGGTGGGGCTCTTTCTCCTGCGGGGTCCATACCTGCCCTACTGGGCGGGATTGCTTGTCGGGCTTGCTGTGGTTGCGAAATTCTCCCCGCTCCTCCTCGTTCCCGCCCTGGCGCTGGCGCTTGGGTGGCGCTTCGTGGGGGTGTTTGCCGGGGTTTCCCTTGTCTATATCGCCGCGCTGGCGATTCGCGGGGTGCTGGGTGAGGAGATTTACTACCTGACCGAGCAGGTCCCCTTTCACCAGTTCCGCAGCGTCTATCCGGCGAATTCCATACACCACCTCCTTTGCGTTCACCTGTGGGGGGATCATTTCGTCCGCGAGGATGGCTACTATGATGGCTGGCTGACGACGCTGGTCACTGCAATAACCTTGGGGTCCTACGCGGCAGCGGGTTTGTGGCTTTGGTGGCGGAGGGCGGGGTTGCTGGCCCTGGTCACCGTCGCCGTCGCCTTCTCCCACCTTGCCAGCCCCTTCCTGGAACCCCATCATTACACCTCCTCCATTCTTGTCTATACCCCGTGGTTCTACCTGCTGGTTCTCCGGCGGGACGTGGTACCCCTCATCCTCCTTTCGGTCGGTTGGCTTATTGGCGGCCTTTTCATGATGCTTTACGGCGGGTTTGGTGGCTGGACATGGTTTCTGCTCCTCTTGACGGACCTGCCCCTCATCGCCGTCGCCCTGATGCGGCCGCAAGTTGGGGGGACAAGCCCATACCTTCTCGAACGCAATCGGGCAGGGCGGCTCCTCGGGGAGCAGAAACAACCGCATCCAGCGCAGGGACCGTAAAATTTCGCCCCCCCCGGGTGGGCCCTCTTTTTTCCGCGGTCCGGGACTATACACGCCGAAAAAATATCTTGTGACAATCCAACCGGATTAACCTGCGGTTTTTGCCCTTGATCACCTTCCCGGCGAGGTGTAGGGCTTTCTCCGAGGAACTTGGACGCCCCCGCATTTCAGGGGTATAAGGAACATATAATGAATTGGACTTTTCCCCATCCCTCACGTCGCATGCCCCTGATGGCGCGCCGTGCGGTCGCCACATCACAGCCTCTTGCCGTGCAGGCAGGGCTGGAAATGATGAGACTCGGTGGAAATGCAGTGGATGCCGCCGTGGCATCGGCCGCCGCGTTGACCGTCCTTGAACCAAACAACAACGGCCTCGGAAGCGATGCCTTCGCCCTCGTTTGGGCTGAAGGACGTCTATACGGCCTGAACAGCTCGGGAAGATCACCGATTTCCTGGACTCCCGAACGGTTCGCCGGGCACAAGTCGATGCCGCTTCTTGGGTGGGACTCCGTCACGGTTCCCGGCGCCGTGGCGGCCTGGGCGGAATTGTCTGCCCGCTTCGGTCGGCTGGATTTCTCGGACCTTCTCCGGCCTGCAGTGACTTATGCGCGGGAGGGATTTCATGTGGCACCCATCACGGCGGCTGCATGGGAGTCGGGTCTTCAAACCCGGAGGGACTTCCCCGAATTCGTGCGGCACTTTTCCATCGACGGCAGGGCACCGCGCCCCGGCGACCTTTTTCAAAGTCCCGACATGGCTGCATCACTGGAAAAGATCGCCGCGACGAAGGGGGCAGCGTTCTATACAGGGGACCTCGCCGAGTCCATGGTCGCCAGTTGTGCCAGCGAGGGAGGCGCCATGTCGCTGGAGGACCTGGCCAATCACCGCGCCGACTGGGTCGAGCCGGTGGCGCAGGAATATCGCCATGGATATACACTCCACGAGATTCCCCCAAATGGCCAGGGGCTTGCCGCGCTCCTTGCCCTCGGTATCTTCAGGGAGCTGGACATGCCCGCGGCGGTTCTCGACACGGTGGCCGGGTGGCATGGGCAAATCGAGGCGATGAAGCTCGCCCTTGCCGACGCATATAGATTTATAGCCGATCCCGACGAGCCCTCCCCGTGGAGGGAACTCCTGCGCACGGACTACCTTGCATCACGGGCCTCCCTGATTGACCCCAAAGGCGCCGGTGATCCCTCCCATGGAAACCCCCTGGAAAGCGACACCGTCTATCTTACCAGTGCGGATGACGACGGGATGATGGTTTCCTTCATCCAGTCGAACTTTTACGGCTTCGGGAGCGGCATTGTCGTCCCCGGAACCGGTATATCCATGCAAAACCGTGGGTTTGGTTTTTCCCTGGAACCGGGACACCCCAACCGTGTGGGCCCGGGGAAGCGCCCCTTCCACACGATCATTCCGGGCTTTGTGACACGCCATGGTGAACCCGCCATGAGCTTTGGTGTCATGGGTGGCTCGATGCAGGCCCAGGGTCACTTCCAGATGATGAATCGCCTTTACCTTCTCGAGGAAAACCCCCAGGCGGCACTGGATGCTCCCCGCTGGAGGGTCGGCGCGGGTCGGACGGTCCAGGTCGACACCCACACACCGCCGGAAATCATCGACGGGCTCAGGGCCCTTGGCCACGACATTCAGGTTGCGGATTTTTCCGAGTTCGGTGGTGGCCAGATCATCCATCGCAATCCGGCAGGGGGATATGTGGCGGCTTCCGACCCGCGCAAGGATGGCTGCGCTGGCGGCTGGTGACACCGGTTGCCTTTTCTGTGGAAGTCAAAGTACGATGAGGACTTGACGACACTGCCACGCGTCGTAACCTTTGCCCGGCACGGCTACGAATTCATGAAATGGCCACGGTGAAATGATGACGACCAAAATTCCGAAATGCCTCCTCGCCATTCCTTGTGCCCTGGCGCTCCTTCTTTCTGCCTGTGGTGGTGGAAATTCCGACCACGAGGAAATGCGTCGTGCCGAAGACGACCGGCGTTACTACGTCATTGGCACCAACCCGAATTACCCGCCCATGCAGATGGTCGACCCCGACACCGGGGAAATGGTGGGCTTTGAAATCGACCTGATGAATGCCATCGCCGAGGCAGGCGGATTTGAGATCCGCTGGCGCAGCGTCGAATGGCGGGGGATATTTGCCGCCCTCGACGCCGGTGACATTGATGCCATCATCTCGGCGGCAACGATCACCGAAGAGCGCCGCAAGCGATTCGACTTCTCCAATCCGTACTTCAAAATTTCCCAGCGTGTGGTGGTTCGCCGTGATGACCTGGGCAAGGTCAGCGAGATCAGTGACCTCGACGACAAGACCATCGGGGTTCAACTGGCCACCACGGGTCAGATTCTCGTGGAGGAACAATACCCCCACTGGGACGTGGCCACCTACAACAACGCCCCCCTTGCCTTTGCCGACCTTCGGACGGGGCGGATTTTCGGCTTCATGGTGGACGAGCCGGTGGCCGAGGAATATGGCCGGGTGAACCCGGAAGCCGCCGAATTGTTTGCACCCCTTCCCTTCATTTTTTCAGAAGAGGAATATGGAATTGTCGTACGGAAGAACCAACCTCGGCTGCTCAACATGATCAACGAAGGCCTTCGAAAGGTACAAGAAGCGGGCATTGATATCGACCTCCAGGAGAAGTGGATCCAGTGAGGTGGCCTGGTGGGCCGTCCTCATACTGGCGCTGTTAACGCTCGGGGCTCTTTGGCTTGGATTGGTGCCGGGTGGATTCGAGGGTGAAAATCCGTATCGTCGGATCTTCAGGCGAATCCTCGACGGGCGCTCGGCGTCCCAGCGTATAGACCGCGTGGCGATTCTCACCTCCTTCATGGTGGTGGGTGCGTCCCTCTGTATTTCCCTTGGACTGGGAATCATGGTGGGTTCGCTGCAGGTCGTGCGCAACCGGGTCTGCCGGTTTTTGGGCGCGTTCTACGTCGAGGCGGTCCGCGGAATCCCCGTCTACGTAATGCTCCTCTTTGTGTACTTCGGGGTACGCAACCTGGTGGGGGATTACGTTACCCTGACCCCGTTTTTCTGTGCCGTGGCCGCCCTTGGGGTGGCGTATGGAGCCTACATGTCGGAGGTTGTCCGGGCCGGGATCATGTCGATCCCCTCGGAGGAAATCGAGGCCGCCTCCCTGGAGGGCACACCTGTGCAGGTCTTCGGCTACATCATCCTCCCCCAGGCGCTGCGCACCATCCTCCCCGCCCTCGCCAACGAATCCATCGCCCTGCTGAAGGATTCCGCACTGGTGGGCCTGATCACCGTGGTGGAAATCACCCGCGCAGCAGAAATTCACGCCGGATCGACCTTCCAATACCTGGAGACTTACGCGGTGCTGGCGATGATTTACCTGGTGCTTTCACTCATTTTGTCCCGCTTCCAGCGTACCCTGGAGCGTCTATACGGCGGGGCCAGGGCATTCAAGGAGGCGTGAACCCGGCAAGGAGCGACCGGGTTGCTGGTGGTTGCCTCAACTTCTTGCGGCAATGCGCCACCCCGGGAAAACTCCACCGGCATCCACACAAAAACCGGCATCACGACGGTGTGGGCGGTTTATTCCGGCTCTCCTCCGGCCCTCCCATTGTCCATCCAATCAAAAGTCCAATTGAAATCGACTGGGAAATCGTCAAAATCATTGATCCGCGCGATGGATGGGCGGACAAGTCCCCCCGCCCCGATAAATTGGGGAGGCAATGCTAGGAGGTTCCACGATGGCGGTAGATCAGACAGCGCGCAGCATGGAGAAGTGGAAGATTCAGGATTCCGCCGAGCTTTACGGCGTGAATCACTGGGGACAGGGGTACTTTTCCATCGATGAATCGGGGAACCTCAAGGTTCATCCCCACAAGATTCCCGAGCGGTCCATCGACCTCAAGAACCTCATTGATCAGCTGGGCATGCGCGGGATCAACACCCCCGTGCTCCTTCGTTTCCCCGGTGTCCTCGAACATCGCCTGCGCCAGATCTATGATGCCTTCCAGCATGCCATCACGGAAAATGAATACGACAATCGCTACATCTGTATTTACCCCATCAAGGTAAACCAGCAGTCCCATGTGGTGAACGAATACCTCAATTACGGGCGAAAGCTCGGCTTTGGCATTGAGGCAGGGAGCAAGCCCGAGCTCCTCGCCGTCATGGGTCTGATTGACGACATGGAAACCCCCATCGTCTGCAATGGTTTCAAGGACGACGAGTTTATCGAGACGGTCGTGCTGGCCATGAAGATCGGGAAGAAGATCATCCCGATCGTGGAGAAATTCAGCGAACTTGAGCTCATTGTCCGTTACGCCCAGAAACACGACGTGCGGCCCCGCATTGGTGTGCGCGTGAAACTGGCGAGCCGTGGCGTTGGCCGGTGGGAGGCCAGCGCGGGAATGCGCTCGAAGTTCGGCCTTACCATCCCCGAAGTCCTCAAGGCCCTCGAATATCTGAAGGAACGGGACATGGAGGACTGCCTTCAGTTGCTCCACTTCCACATGGGAAGCCAGGTCTCCAACATTCGCCACATCAAGACGGCAATAACCGAGGCCGCCCGGATTTACGCCGAGCTCAAGCGGGCAGGGGCGGGGATGCAGTATCTCGACGTTGGCGGCGGTCTTGGCGTGGATTATGACGGTTCCCAGACCAACTTCGAATCGAGCATCAACTACACCCTTCAGGAATACGCCAACGACGTTGTTTTCCGTATCAAGCAGGTTTGCGACGAGACGGAGGTGCCGTGCCCGACGATTCTCTCCGAATCGGGGCGCGCCGTGATTTCCTATCACAGCATGCTGGTGATGAACGTCCTCGGAAGCTCCGGCCACGAAGACTTCAAGCAGGAAAAATATGCCGAAGTGAACGATGACACCCCGGCTCCCCTTCAGGATCTTCATTTCATCGCCAAGAACTTCTCCAACAAGAACTACCTCGAGCACTACCACGATGCCCTTCAGGGTCGTGACGAGGTGGTGAACCTTTTCAATCTTGGCTACCTGACTCTTGAGCAACGTGCCGACGGCGAAAGTCTGTTCTGGAGCATCTGCGACCGGGTGAAGAGGATCGCCGAATCCATCGATCCGCGCCCCGAGGAACTCGAACGGTTGGAAGCCCTCCTCGCAGACACGTACTTCTGCAACTTTTCCGTGTTCCAATCCATGCCCGACAGCTGGGCCATTGGCCAACTGTTCCCCGTCATGCCGATCCATCGCCTGAACGAACGTCCCACACGCCAGGCCGTCCTTGCCGACATCACCTGTGATTCCGACGGCAAAATCGACCAGTTTGTCGACGTGCGGGATGTCAAAAAGACCCTTTCGGTACACCCCTGCACCACAGGGAACTACTATCTGGGCGTGTTCCTGATCGGCGCCTACCAGGAAATCCTAGGCGACCTGCACAACCTCCTCGGCGACACCAACGCCGTTCACGTCGATCTGGACGAGGATGGCGAGCTTGAGTTGAGCCATGTTGTGGAGGGCGACACCGTGGCCGAGGTCCTCAGCTATGTACAATACGACCCACGGAAACTTGTCGAACGCTTCCGTCGTGAGGTGGAAAAGGCCGTGAAGGAACGCCGCATCTCCCTTGAGGACAGCGCCCTTTTGCTCCGGTTTTACATCGACGGGATCAACGGTTACACCTATCTCGAGGAAAACCACGCGCCAAGCCTCCTGCCCCGGGCTCTCATGCCGGAGACATCCCCCAGCTTCGGGAAGTGACCTCCTCATTGGCGGGTAATTTGCTCCCCTTCGCCCAACCATGTCTCGGTTTGCCCACCCGATAGGAGCAACCGGAGGGAGAATCCATGCACCTTCTCGAGTCCATTAGAATCGGCAGTCGTGAAATCACGATGCACAAGCTGCGCAGCGCCCTCACCATGTTGGGGGTTATTTTCGGCGTGGCGGCAGTGATCAGCACGGCAGCCATTGGATCCGGTGCACGGGATGAGCTCGACCGTCAACTTGCAGCACTTGGCACCAATACCATTCGTGTCAACGCCCTGGAACTCCGGGGCCGGGAATTGTCCGAGCAGCGTCGACTTTCCCCCTTCGGCCTGACCAGGGCGGATGTGGAAAGCCTCCGCATGGTCCTTGGGGACTATCTGGAGGCCGTCTCGCCCATCAAGCAGGTGGAGGCCCCGGTTCAAAGCCGTGGCCAGCTGCTCGCCGTTCAGGTCTACGGAGCGACGGAGGATTTCCCACTCATCTCCGGTTACCCGGTCGATCAGGGGCGTTTCCTCAACAGCGTGGACCTCCATCAGGCAGGCCAGGTCGCGGTCATTGGCGACGATGTCCGCAGGCAGGCTTTTCCCCTCACCGATCCCATCGGCAACCAGATCCTCATCGACGGTCAGTCCTATACCGTTGTTGGGGTCCTGGCCCCCCGGGGTCGCTCCGATTCGGGGACGATCATCGAAGTCGGTGACATTGACCGCTCCATCTACATTCCCCTCAATGCAGCCTTGCGGCGGATGGGTGCGGAGGACAAACGGGCGGACATGCTGGATGAAATTGTCCTGAAAATCCGTGACTCCCGCCACCTTCGCGAAGCTTCAGAACTGGTCGACCGCACCCTTGAGATGAACCACAAGGGCGTGCGGGATTTCCGCATCGTCGTTCCCGAAGAACTCATCCGCCAGCAACAACAGACCAAGAATGTCCTTTCCCAGGTGCTGATTTTCATCGCTGCAATCTCCCTGCTGGTCGGTGGGATCGGGATTATGAACATCATGCTGGCTTCCGTGACCCAGCGCACGCGGGAGATCGGAATCCGTCGCGCCCTTGGGGCAACCCGCAAGGACATCCTCCTCCAGTTCATGGTGGAATCGCTGATCATCAGCCTCGCGGGAGGCTTGGCGGGAATCGCCATCGGGGTTGGTCTGGCATGGGGAATCGGTCAATATGCCGACTGGCCGATTATCATTCCGCTCATCTCGATTGTCGCCTCCACAACGATTGCCGCCTCCATTGGATTTATATTTGGTCTTTATCCCAGTTTGAAAGCGGCGAGCCTTGACCCCATCGAGGCATTAAGAACCGAATAACTCTGGTGTGCGACCCGTGGTGTTGATGTGCGGGGCACTGAACGCCCCCGGGAGTTGTGATGCTTCGTTTCCTTTCGGAGTTTGAACGCAAGGTTGGGATGATATATGCTGCCACCGGTGGCATGTTGATCCTGTTGGTGCGGGCGTTTATGGAAATTCGCCTTGGCCGCAACGAACGTGGTCGGCTCCTGCGGCAAATGGTAATTGTTGGCTGGCAGACCGTTCCCCTTGCATTGTTGATCGGCCTTTTCACCGGCATGACGGTGGCCCTGGGGACGGGGCTCGTCCTTGCCGGATTTGGCCAACAGGTCTTTATTGCCAGTATCGTCGCCGAATCGATGGTGAAGGAAATGGGGCCGGTCTTCACCGCCTTCATCATCGCCGCACGGGTTGGTGCCGCCATGACAGCCGAGTTGGGCACCATGGCCGTGAACGACGAGGTGGACGTCCTGCGCGTTCTTGGAATCAGCGTGAATCGCTACCTTGTCATGCCCCGGATCGTCGCCGCCGTTACCATGACACCCGCCCTGACAGCATACGCTGTTTGTCTCGGACTGCTGGGTGGTTACGTGGTCGCCGGACCCTACTTTGGGGTATCCTGGGTCACCTACAAGGCCGAAGCTTTTCGAGTGCTGACCACTGAAGAGGTTCTCAAGGGCCTCTCAAAGGGAGTCTTCTTCGGCGCCGTTTACAGTTCGGTCTGTTGTTATTTCGGCCTGCAAACACGGGGTGGTGCCGAAGGAGTCGGCAAGGCGACAACATCCGGTGTTGTCATTTCCCTCAGTGGAATTCTAGTCACCAATTATCTGCTAACAAGATACATGTTCGGTTGACCTTCCTGTGTTCTTAACGAAAGTTGGGGTTGTGAACCGTGGTAAGGGCGAACTCCTTCACATGGTCATTCTTGCCCTCTGAAACCAATGGAGAAATGCAGTGGACCTGAAGTGCCCGAAGTGCTCCCACAAATGGCAGGCAGAAATTGATCCCTCCCAGAGACTGATCTTCTGCCCCGGTTGTTCCACCCTCGTTCCCCTCAATGAAGCAAATGCAGCTCCGCTCGCCAGAAAGGGCGAGGCCCAGATGACGGGTGTCCTTCCCTTTTCCCTTCAGGATCTGGAGAAGGCTTCTGAGGCTCCTGTGGGCAGCGTAACACATCGGGAAAGCACCGGTTCACGGGCGGTCCTGCACATGGAACTGGCCGAAGTGGCCAACCTTCAGAAAAATCTTCCCGAAGCGCAATTCAAGCAGGTCGTCAATGCCGCCAAGCGGGTCTTCCGTTTTGGTATCCAGCAATACGGCGGTTTGGAAGTCGACAAGTCCAAGGGACTCATTGTCCTTTTCTCCCGTCCGATAGACGCCGCCCGGTTTGCCCTGAACCTGGTCTCCATGCTCGACAAGACATCACGCGAGATCGGCGTGGAGCTGAAGTCCCGTATTGCCATCGACGTGGGGGAAGTCACGGTCATTGAGGCGAGCGCCGGGGAGGTCGCCGCCGGAAAAAAACCGTTCACCGTCAGCGGCAAACCCCTGGATTCCATTCGAGTCCTCACGGCAGCCGGCCACCCGGGCCAAATTTTGATGAGTCGCCCCGCATGGGAGCTTGCCCAACGGGATGCGGGAGATCGTGTCCCCCCAAACACACGTTGGCTGAACCATGGTGTCTCGCTGAAGAAGGACGATCAGGCCATCCTGGAAATCTGCGAGGTGGGCCTCATTGGCCTTTCGCCGCTGGCCAAGCCGGGCGTTCCCATTCAGTCCGTCAAGGACCCCGAAAGCATGACCATGCTTGGTGGATTCCAACTCGGTGCCGACGCCCTTTCCAAGTCCCTCAAGGGCCTTGGCGGCTCCTCCCGCTCCGAGACCCTGCGTGTGGAGGACATCCCCTCCTTCGCCCCGGAACACCTGGAGGGTCGCCGGGTCGGGAACTACCGTATAGACAAATTGCGCGTCGAGGAAAAGAAGTCCTACTACTACCTTGCCCGTGATACACATCTTGACCGCGACGTCCAGCTCAAGATTCTCAAGAAGTCCCTCGTCAACAACCACGAGGAGTTGATCCGGTTCCTGCGCGAGGGAATCGCCGCGACGTATATCGGCCACCCCAACATCTTCAATGCCCACGAGACGGGCAGCGAGGGGGAACTGTATTACATCGTCTACGAGGTGTTCGACGGCACGAGCCTCAAGGAACTGGTGGGGAACCTGGGCCCCATGGAGCCGCGAACAGCTGCCGGGCATATCCTCCAGGCAACCCGCGGACTGGCTGCGGCGCACCAGGCGGGAATCGTCCACCGCGATATCAATCCGGACAACCTTCTCCTCACGACAGAGGGCCGCATCGAGGTTTGCGGCTTGAGCCTCACGAAGATCAGGAAGAACGAGGAGAAAATCACCAAGAAGTCCGGCGACGACGAAATGATCGTCAAGCAGGCCATGGCGAACGTCACCGAGGCCAATGTCTCCCTGGGAACCCCCGCGTATATCGCCCCCGAACAGGCACGGGATGCCGCATCGGTGGACTTCCCCGCCGACCAGTATTCCCTCGGATGCGTCTTCCATTTCCTCCTCACCGGCCAGCCGCCCTTCACCGGCACGACAACGATGGAGGTCATGGCAAAACGTGCCGGGGGGAATATCACCCCTCCCCACAAGATCAACCCGGCCATTCCGGAGGAGCTTTCCGGCATCGTCGTCAAGTTGCTGGCGGAAAAACCCCAGGGCAGGTACCCCGACCTTGGTGCGCTTATCGCCGCCCTGGAGGGGGCGCTGGGTGTCCACCATGCCCGCGCCGAGGGGGATGAGGTCGATCTTTCCGGGATTCCCGACGGTTTCCCCGCCGATATTTTCCAGGATCTCAGGCAGGACCAGCTGAAATACTACGGGGTCTCGCTCGTCAAGGCGCGCATGGTGGCGACCTGGGCGTTTCTTCTTGTCTGTCTGTCGGGAGTGGCGGCGAGTCTATACAGCGGCTGGTTTCAGTTCGCGGGCGCCGCTGCGGGTCTATACATATTGACGCTCGTGGCGGGTGCGGTCATCGGCGGCGTCGTTCACCGGACGGCCCTGTTCCTCCGACTTCGGCGTGGTCTATACATCCTGCCCAAGTTGGGATGGGTTGTCGGAATTCTGGTCATGGCTGGATTTCTGTACTTCCTCCATGCAACGGGACTTCTTGCCCTCTGGGGAGGCATGGCGGTCCTTGCCACCGTGTTGGCATTGTTCTTCCAACTGGGGATCAGGTTGCCCCTGCGCCTCATGCGCTCACGGCCCGTCGCCAACACACTTGACATCCTCAAGAATCTACGGTCGACGGGATACTCGGAGGCGGACCTCCAGCAGGTCGTGTGGGCCGCTGGCGAAAGGCATTGGGAGGAGTTCTTCGAGGACATCTTCGGTTACGATGACATGGTGGCGCTGCGCCGTGTCCTGCAGCGGGAGAAAAAGGCGGGTCGCCGCGCGAAGTTCGCCCGATGGCGCGATCCGATTTTCGAATGGATCGACGGCATGGAGGCCGCCCGCAAGACCTCCCTGAACCAGACGCAGTTGGCCAAGGCCGAACTCAAGCGGCTGCGCAAGGAGGGCGTTGGTGAGGAGGATGCCCGGAAGAAGGCCCGGGAGGAAGCCCGGCGCATGCTCGACGAGGAACGCAATCAGTTCAAGCAACCCTCAAACGACATGGCGGCCTTCGCAGGTGGAACCGGTGGTGTGCCCCTTGGACGTCCCGTTGGTTCCCGTGACCTCCGCGGCAATAAATACGGTGCCGGGCAGGGCGGCCTCCTTCATGGTGCCATGACGGGCGTGCGAAACATTGCCGGAGCAGGGATTCTCCTCGCCTACGTCGGCCCCATGGCAGCAGCCCGGACCGGCATCGGGATACCCCCCGCCATTCTCGAATTTCTCGAAAACGAGTATTACACCTGGGGTTGGGGGGGAAGCTTCCACGCCCTGATTATCAGTTCGCTGATCATGAAGAATGCCTATTCACGGCGCTACATTACCTCCATGCTCGGGATCATTGGGGCGATCATGCTCGTCGCCACCAGCCCCATTGTCACCTACGTGCAATCTCCAAACTTCGATGCCCAGACGTGTGTGTTCTTCGGCATCATCCTGATGGTGCTGAGCCTTGGGACCGGGTTTCTGAGGCGATTTACCTCGCCGCGGGGCTTCCTCCCGTTCTAGGTTTCCCATTGAGGACAATGAACATGGCCGGACCCACACGCCCCACAAGACTGGAACTCTTTACCTTCTACTTCCTGGGATTCAACCCCGAGGGTAAATACCGCTTCCCCAATGTCCACCAGGTTGCCGCCTATTACGGCACCAGCAGCGACGCGATTCAGCGTTGGCTCGAAGAGATGGACCTTTCCCCCGGCGAGATCCTGCGCCGTGACTGCGGCTTTGCAGCCCTGCAGGCGGACCTGCAAATCGAGGCCCCCTCCATGGAGCCCGAGGAAGTCCTCGAGCGCGCCACCGAAATCCTCGCCGAAGTCGACAAAGCCCGCCCCACACGCAAGCCCTGGGAAGACAAACCCTTCTAACCAATCGCCATTGGCGAAACACGCCGCAGTTCCCATAAAGAAGGGTGACACCACTTGAGGAGAAGTCACCCCGAGGGATTTCCGTGTGTCCCGGGAGACCACTGCCTGACACACAAAATTCCATCAGAACAACTTTCCTCTTGCAACATCATCATTCAGTTTGGTCTAATTAATATAGTTTAAAAATTGAACACAACAAGTGCTCGCCCATATCGGAGTGGACCGCACCATGTTTCTGGCCAAAACCGTCCAACAATATCGACCTCCAACTCCAAAGCTCCGAGCAGCCATCTGGTTCCTCCTGCTCCTCCCCCTGTGCCTCCTCCACGCGGGGTGTTCGTCGAGCCAATCAAATTTTCTCGATTGTGAATTTCCATTCGCATTCTCGATCGTCAATCTTCAAACCGCTGAAATAAAAACTTCTCAGAACGATTCACCGATCACCGAAGAGCGGAAAAACTATCGCCGCTTCTCGGATACTCTTCCCACCTTTTTTTTATTCCGATCAATGGACGCCTACGAGAGTGATGGCCCCTGGTGGGAATGGCGAATCCTCAACCTCCCCTGGCTGGAGCGGAGTTTATTTGGGTACCATCTTGTTAACCGTGGGCAACCTGTGGGCCATGGACCCAACCGCGCCATACGCAGTGAATTCCAGGTCCTTTTTCTGAAAATCCGGGAAGGTGTATATAAGCACGTTCCCCATATACCCGACAATTTAAGTGTTGAGAGAAAAGCGGAGCTAAGAGTTCTTAGGGAAAAAGAGTGGTACACCGAGTCCTTTTACATTCCCTTTGTTTATCAATTCATCAATCGCAGTGGTTATAGAGGGTTGGCCCGAACTCCTGCCGGCGAAAACCTGCCCATGCTTGTCTATATGGAAACAACTGCCAAGCCCCCAATTTCCAGTAGAGAGCTTCGATCAAAGGGAAAGGTGGAAGGTCAGGACTGGGCGAATTTTTCCATCCTGCGACTTCCCCTTGTCAACCAGCCACTCCTTGGGGGTCTGCGTACAAATCGTGGCGTCCCCAATCAACGAGGGTTGGTTATCAGGGAGTTTAGGTTCCTTTATTTCATCACCCGAGGCCGTGATTTCATTCACAAGGATGCGACGGTACAACAATCGACTCCAGAGCAATCCACATGCAGATAATGATACTTCCATCCCTATCGCTTCTGGCCCTTGGCTCGGTTCTACTCCTGTTCAGTGGTTGTATCTGGCATGGAAAGAAGCAAAGTTATTTTGTACATCCCTTGGCATCGTTGACCACGGGGGACGGAGTCAGTGGGTATCATGAATTGAACGGCGTTCTTCTGACCCTTGAGGGGGGAAGGCAATTCGGACTTACCCTTGGCTGTACATCAATCCTTACCGTTGCGCCGAAGGAGTGGAGTGACCAGGGCACATGTGACTCGTTGCCAACGACCCGTTGTCTGGATTCGATTGATGTCGCAAGCCACCAGACAACAAAGAGAAAATTCCCCTTCTTTACCGTCGGGACGATGGATAGTGAACCGGTTTTCTTTTACCGAAAATCCATCGGAGTCTCGATGCTGCTCGGGTTCGAGGTCACGGGGATCTTCGTGGGATGGATGCAGCGCCTGAGCTTTCTTCCCAAGGATGACACCGTCTATATCCTGCATTTTAACGCTGCGAACCGCTCGCAGACAATCCTCCTCCGGAAAGAGGTCACACAATGAGAGTTCCAATGATGATCACCATGCTTGGCCTTGGTGTACTCCTCTCCACAGGTTGCCAGAATTATCTGGGGTTTGGTACGGGCACCGTGACAGGGTTTGAAATCTCACCGCGCCCTGACAACAGTCTGAACCTGACCCTCGGCTATAACCGATACGAACTGGCCGTCATTCCCGTCCCGGAATTTCAGGATGCCGGGGATACCCTGGATGCCTACTCCGTGCTGGCAACCATCAATGTGGAGTCCCCCGGCCTGAATTCCTATGACCCCGAGGATAGCCTGAGAATCACACAACTCTTCGCCACCGGTATGGCAGCCCGCCGAATGAGCAATCAACCTGGCATGCGCAAGCACTTCGCTGAATACATGGAGGACATTACCAAGTCCAGAAGGGGGGATGACGAGCAATGAAATGGTCGATGCTGATGACAAACCTGCTCGTACTCATTCTCGGCGGCATTCTGCTGGCGGGATGCAATGATCGCAACATGGTGGTGGGAAGTTCCACGACCTTCGGTGTTCAGCTTTCTGCCACCGATATTCGCACGCGCCCCCCGAAGGTGGCGATTGCCTACGACCGCCAGGAACTGGCACTCATTCCCACATCCGGTCAAGTGGCCGGCAAAAATAACGGTGATAACACAGATACTTTTTCCTCCCTAATGGCCCTGAGTCTGGACACCCAGCTTGGCGGGAAAACGACTCTCCAGCAATTTATCGGTACCGGCCATGCCGCAGTTGTGGTGGCAGGAAGCAGGGAGATGTCCGAGGTCTTTGGAGATGTTGCATTCAATGCGGATGACTGGTGGTTGATTTTGGAGATCGCTGAAATTGTCTATAATGATGACAAGGCTAGAAATCTTACAGACAGGGAGAAAGTGTTGGCGGAAAGGATTAAAGAGAGTCTGGATCGATTCGCTGAAGAGCGCATTAAAGTTGCCCATGAGATGAACTTACATGTCCTTGATGGCGGTAGTGAAGATTGCGCCTCAACAAGTACTCTCAGATCTGATAACCTTGATTTTATCCGTTTTGTCCGTGGATTACTGCGGGTTCAGGAAACGGTTACAAATCTGATTGTGGATGACGAACATGCTCGCAATTATAATCGATGTCCATTCCTGAACTTTACACACAATGGAGAAGCCCTAGATATTAACAAGCGGATTCGAAGGAAATGGGAGTATATTGACGAGACTTCTCGTCTATTGGTCCGTGTTCCTGAATATGGAAAAATGATTGACCTTGTTCATGGAAAACTCAAAGGAAAGGCAACAAGATGAGCTCACCTAGATATCTAGTCAAAAGTAGCAGCAACCCCCTGCCGATAAGTGTACTTAGGAATCCCGATGCCCAATTATGGGATAATTACAGTGCTGGGCTGCAAGCCATGAATGAAGCACTTTTTAATTTTTTACGGCTTAGAAAGGCGGAGATTCGCTTCCACAGCATTGAATCTTGCCAACCTCTTAAAGACAATTCCACCAATCCCCACGACGGGTGGTGCTGGAAAATTGTCTATGAGGAAATCACCTAAAGCGTTTCTCAGAGCAAAGACCCCATTGGGTGTTGCCTGAAAATCTTCACATTCTGCAGGGACCGCTTGCATGGCCGGGGGATCGACTGGGGTGGCGGATTGAGTCTGTCCATCTGCCACCGTATTCTCCGGATCTGAACCTGACCGAAGGTTCCAACCATTTGCCGCTGCCAGAAAGTTGATACGTCCGCCAGCCATTTGGGTTGGCGGTTTTTTTCTGGTTTGGGGGATGGCGTCATCTGGAAAAGGCGATTTTTGACCACCCTCCAATAAAGGGATTTTTTTAGGCGCATTGGGCCTTAAAAACCTCAAAACAGGCCCTTTTTGCCCTATTTTTGTATAAAAAGAGCCAAGTTTCACAGTGAAATACAGGTTGTTTGCACCGATCATTGAAATCGTTTGGAGGGCGCATGGTCGATTTTGCTGGAGGGCAGGGGGGTGGTGGTTTTAGCTGATGCTTCCGGTCGGGGGTCGTGACGAGGTCCTGAAAGGGGCTGCGACAAAAACCTGACAATCCGGGACGGAGCGGTGGCGAGAAGCCCTCCACGTCCCCCATCTTCAATCAAGAGGTAGTGCGTGATGAAACCAACTGAGGTCATTAAACTCATCAAAGAAAAGGACCTGAAGTTTGTCGACTTCAAGTTCACCGATATTCCCGGGGTGCAGCAGCACTTCACCATTCCGGCGAGCGAACTGAGCGAAAGCACCTTCGAGGACGGCCTTGGATTTGACGGCTCCTCCGTTCGCGGGTGGGCGGAGATCAATGAGTCCGACATGCTCCTGCTTCCCGACCCCGCCACAGCGATGGTCGACCCGTTCTGCTCGATCCCGACCCTGAGCCTTGTCGGCAACATTGCCGACCCCATCACCCGCGAGCGTTATCCCCGCGATCCCCGCAACATCGCCATCAATGCGGAGAACTACCTCAAGAGCACGGGCATCGGCGACACCTGCTTCATCGGCCCCGAGCTTGAATTCTTCCTCTTCAACGAGGTCCGTTTCCACTCCAAGCCCAACTCCACATCCTACCTGGTGGATTCCATCGAAGGCATCTGGAACTCCGGTCGTGACGAGCGTGCCGACTTTGGCCGCCCCAACCTGGGCAACAAGATCCGCTACAAGGAAGGCTATTTCCCCCTTCCCCCCGTTGACACGCTTCAGAACGTGCGCAGCGAGATGTGCCAGGTCATGATCGATTGCGGCATCAACGTTGAAGCCCAGCACCACGAAGTTGCCTCCGGTGGTCAGTGCGAGATCGACATGCGCTTTGACAAGCTTCTGCACATGGCCGACATGGCGTTGCTTTACAAGTACATCATCCGCAACGTGGCCGCCCGCCACAACCTTTCTGCCTGCTTCATGCCCAAGCCCATCTACGGCGACAACGGTTCCGGCATGCACACCCACATTTCCGTGTGGAAGGAAGGGAAGAACCTGATGGCTGGCAACGGCTACGCCGGTCTTTCTGAGTTCGCCCTGAACTTCATTGGCGGCATTCTTCACCACGCCCCCTCGGTGCTTGCCTTCAGCAACCCGTCCACAAACAGCTACAAGCGCCTTGTTCCCGGCTACGAAGCCCCGATCAACCTGGCCTACTCCCAGCGCAACCGCTCTGCCTCCATCCGCATCCCGATGTATAGCGGCAGCGAGAAGGCCAAGCGCGTTGAGTTCCGCTGCCCCGATCCCCTTGCCAACCCGTACCTCTCCTTCTCCGCCCTCCTCATGGCGGGCCTTGACGGCGTGCAGAACAAGATCGATCCGGGCAAGCCCCTCGACAAGAACATCTACGACCTTCCGAAGGAAGAGGCCAAGGCTGTCAAGAAGGCCCCCGAGAGCTTCGGTGCGTCCCTCGATGCCCTCGAGTCCGACTACGAGTTCCTCCTTCGCGGCGACGTGTTCACCGAGGACTTCGTCCTGAATTACATCGAATGGAAGCGTGAGAACGAAATCAAGCCGCTGAGCCTTCGTCCTCACCCCTACGAGTTCGAGCTGTACTACAACACCTGATCCCGGTTGTGTGGGGGTGCCCTTTCCGGGTGCCCCCGCCTTCCTCTGCTGCTGTTTTGCTTGACCCAACTCGACGGGGCCCGTTGCCCTGATCCCACGGGGGTGATACACAGATGAAAAAAATCGAAGCTGTAATCAAGCCGCACAAGATTGAAGATGTCCGCGCTGCCCTCGCTGCACTGGGGATCATGGGCCTGACCGCCTGGGAAGTCCGGGGCTTCGGCCGACAAAAGGGCCATCAGGAACTGTATCGGGGAAGTGAATACCAGGTGAACTTCATGCCGAAGGTCCGTCTGGAGATCATTGTCCTCGACGATCAGGTGGAGGACGTATGCAAGGCGATCACTGAAAGTGCCCAGACCGGCACCATCGGTGACGGCAAGATTTTCGTCCTTCCCGTTGAGCAGGCCATCCGAATCCGTACCGGTGAGGAGAACGAAGAGGCGCTGTAAGGCCCCTGAAGTCCTCCCGCTGTTGTTCATCATTGAACGGTGCCCGTCATGCCTCATGGCTTCGGGCGCCGTTTTTTTATGCCCGACCCGGAGAGGGTGACTGCTCCTTCTCCCCGTTTCGGATCTGCTGGAGGAGGCGTCGGGCGGTCTGGGTGTCCTCGTCCGTCCATGCAAGGTCACTGAACCGCGATGCGTAGTAGTGGTGTGTCAGGGTGAGGAATTCGTGGAGGTCGCTACGTCGCCCGGCAATGAGACGGGCGTACTCCAGGGGGGTCTGGGATTCGGGCCGTGGCTGGAGCGCCCGGAGGGCCTCAAGGAGGTGGATATACACCGTGGTGTGTGGGTTGGCGGCGGTGGCGCGCTCGATTGTTCCCTGCACGCTCCTCTTCCTGATGAGCCGCCTTGATTCCCGGATGATGATGTAAAACGCCCCCCCGATGCAGGCCAGTGTTATGAGGAGGAGAAAGGCGCGGCGGCCGGTGAATGTCTGCGTGCCCCCGGTGCGCAGGATGCTGCCATCGAGGATGGAGGAGGGGTCGGGGAGCATACGCATGAACCGGTGGATCGTGCCGTAAACGAAGGCCTGGTCCTGGGCGCTGTAGTCAATGACCGAGCGGTACCAGACAAGGCGCATGGAGTCCATCCAGCGCGTGAAGCGTCTATACAGGGTGGACGGGACACGGTTGGCCCCGATTCCCGCCGAGGGGGTAGGGTCGAAGGTGATCCACCCCGCGGAGGGAAACCACGCCTCCACCCAGGAATGGGCGTGTTCCTGGCGCACAAGATAATAGCCGCCGCCGGTATTGACCCACTCGTCCGTTGCGTAGCCGTTGACCACACGGGAGGGGATCCCCTTGACCCGGAGCATGAGTGCCATGGCGGTGGCGAAATACTCACAATGGCCCTCGCGGGCGGTGGTGAGGAAGTGGGCGAGGTGGTCGGCACGGGTGGAAAAGCCAACGTCTAGTGTATATCCAAATTCAAACCGCAGGCGGTTCTCGATCTTGCGAACCTGGCGCAGGCGGTCCTCCTCGCCCTCGGTCCATTCACCGGCAAGTTGGCTGACCACATCCATGTCGGGAACTTCGGGAAGCTGGAGGTATATACCGTGGATATGTTCCTCCAGGCTGTCAAAGTGGGAAAGCTGGGAAAGGCGCATGGGGGAAACCTCGGGGCCTCCCTCACTGTTGTCGACCATTTCCAAACTTGAGCGGATTTCCTCAATGCTCTGGTTCCGCTCCATCGATTTTTCGTACCAATCACGGGCCATCCGCCCGCTCTCAACATGGTACGTCATCGTTTCGTTCCAGGGGGCGGCCTGGATGGAAAGGGACTCGGAGTCGACCTGGGTTGCGATGTCGAAGTCGAAGTAATACTGGCTGGGGCGGTCGGGAGCGAAGAGATACCCCCTGCTGGTGGGTTGTGTCTGTATGGTTGTGATAAAGCGTGGTTCGGACTGAAAGGCATCCCGGATAACCCGGCCCCGGCCGTAGGAAACCACTCTCGAGCGTTCCTCCACGCGTAGGCGACTGGTCACGCGCGGTCCCTTCTCCCAGCGCCTGCCATCAAAGTAATCAAGGGCAGTGCCCCTAAGACGCAGAACGGAGAAGGTCGGGCGATTGTTTTCCATCTCCCAACCACGGCTGGGAATGGCGCGCATGACAATGGTGGGGTTTGTTTGAATCTCCCCCATGGCGTTGAATTCGATGCTGTCACTAAAGCCGGACCGCGCCCCGGAGACGCTTCCGCCACCAAAACCGGCAAAGTAGTTCCGCGCCTGGGCACGGGGAATGATTGTAAAGACAACGCTGGTGACGATGAGAATGAAGACGAGGGCGCCGGTGAGCCACTTGAAGTAACTCGCCGTGAGGTATTGCTTCGTGAACAGGCGCTCCAGGGCGGTCCGGCCCCCGTGGGCCAGCACAAGCGCCTTGCTGGGAACCCTCTTCCGTTGGAGGAACAGGCGGCGCTTCTTCTTCGACTCCAGATTGAGAAGGGCGCGCTCGGCGTCGTCCTTGATCGTGACGGTGATCAGGGAGGTCAGGACAAGGAACAGATAGACAACGAGGGCGAAGGCAAAGAACACCGACGAGGTGGACACCGCCGTGGCAAGGATCAGAAAGAAGGAAAGACCGTATAGCTGAAGGAAGTCACGGTTTCGCGTGCCCGTCCATGTCTTGTTGAGAATCAGGTATAGAAATACATACACGACGGAATAAAACCGCTCGCCAATGAAGAACCAGCCGTATAGCGCCCCGCCAATGACGGTGATGCTAATCAGCAGCCAGATGTTTGAATGGATCGTGAACCCCCGGTCGCGGGAGATCACGGCCAGGGCAAAGAGGCCCAGAAAAAGACCGATGGCGATGCCATGGAGGCTGGCAAAGAGGGCAAGGACGCCGAAGGCCCAGAGAACGGTCAGCCGCGTGAGAAGGTTGAAGGCGGTCAGAAAGCTCACAGCCGCGCACCCTCCCCGCCCTCAACGGGAGGATCAAAAATCCCCTCCAGTTCCCGGGCAAATTCCGACACCGACACGGGAAAAAATCCACGAGACCTGTTCAGCCGCCCCTTGATCACCACGGGGATCGTCACGATCGTCGGATCGACATTGAGACCATTGAACCGCGACGTCTTGTCGTAGGGAACCAGTTCCAGGAGGGCCAGCGCGCGCAGGCATCGGGTGACATGGGGAAAGCCGCCGCCAAACCCAACGATGCCGCTTGCCGTGCGCAGCTCCACCTCATGGTCGCGGCGCACCAACCAGTCAATCACCGAGGCGGTCAGCACGATGGCCTTTTCAAAATCCTCCTTGATGGAGTCGGGAACCGGACCCTCCGGAACCCTGTTGTCCAGGGTCACACAGGCCCGGCGGCGCTCCTCCGATTCATATTCCCTGACCATCAACTGCCCACGTCGCGCCGAGACCTTCCAATGAATATCCTTGGCGGACTGTTCCGCTGTATATTCACGAAATCCGTAGAGTCCGGAACCGATCCCCTTCTGGTGGCTGTCGAAATCGCCCAGCTCCGACCGGGCCTCCAACATGATCTGGTCCACGGGAATGATTTGCGGAAGGAGCAAAAGACGGTCGGGAGTGGAGAAATACAGCTGGCGATCGATCAACCCGAAGGGAAAACGGGTGGCGACCTCGATGCTTTGGAACTCGTAAACACCCCGGCGCATGAAAAGGGATTCGTAGAGGAAGGTTTGCTCCCTGCCCCGGGGGGGAATTCGGTCGGCAAAGGTCGACCCAACGACCTCGCCCCCCTGCAGATGGTCGTGAAGGCGAAGGCTGAAGCTGGATGAAAAGAGTTTCTTGTTTCGAATTTTCAGATGGATGGGAACCGGTTTGGCTGCCATCCAGACCTGGGGAAGCTGGCGCCTGACTTCGATTCCACGGACGGTATTGGTCGCCAAAATCGCCGAAAAGACAAAGAACGCACAGATAATCGAGAACATCAGGTAAAGAAGGGGCGCCGCCGTGTTCAGGGCTGCCAGCCCAATCAGCAACATGGCCGCCACCATGGACCAACCCTCCACGGTCAACCGAAGGGCAAAGCGCTTCCCGATCGACCGACGGAACTGCTCCTTCAGACGTGTCTTCAGGCGATTGCCACGACGGACAACCGAAGATAAGGCCGGGGAGTTTTCCGTCGCCATTGATTTCAAGGGGCTGGTCTCCTCACTTGACGACACCAAAGTACCAACGGGTGGGCGCCACAGGGAAGGCAATCAAGCCTTATTCATGCCTTGTTCGGCGCCAAAAGGGGACTACTTTCGCCCCAGGTGCCCCATGACCACCTGAAGGTCCCGCCACGCATCCCGCTTCTTGGTGGGATTGCGATGCATGTAATCCAACCCGAAGGTGGGCATCAGCGGCACCCCCCGGTATTCCAGCATTTTCCCCCGAACACGCTGCATGCCCTTTGTCGCCTCCTCGGGAAGAAGCGATTCCAGGGCAAATTCCCCAAGGCAGACAATCATCCCCGGGCGAATGATTTCCATTTCCCGGCGCAGATGGGGGTGGCATGCCTCGACCTCGCTGCGGCGGGGAACACGCCCCTTGATGCCACGGCATCTCGTGGCGAGGGTGCGGTAGACCTCCTCCCTGTCGAGCTTCATGGCGGCGACAATTTTCCAAAACATTTCCCCCAATTTCCCCTGAAGGACATGACCGCTTCGGTCGTCCTCTTCCTCGGGAGCCTCACAGAGAAAAAAGATCGTCGCGCCGACCGGCCCCTCGCCGGTAACGGCATGGTGGCGGCCAACGGAAAGATCGCATGCACGGCAGGTGGTGATCCCGGCCCTGAGTTTTTCCAGTTCGGCCCGTGCTTCCTCCTCCCCAAGAGGCGGAAGGGAGTTGAGGGGCGGAAGAACCGACGGTCGGGGAGCGTTGGAGGGAGGGGGCGCACTCCGTTTCGCCCGCCCCGTTGGTGCCGGATTGACGCGGTTGCCTGCCGGCTTCACGGACGTCACCGATGGCGAGGCCATGGGAGCCTCGACAAAGCCGAACCCAAGCCCCTTGAGGAGCTTTTTTTGCAATTGGAGTGGGGTCTTGGCCTCATTATTCATCGGAATTATCCTGAATCTGGTTGCTCCATGGGACTGTTTTTACCCGGGGAGGCGAAAGTGCCTTGCCTGAAGGGGGCACGACGCCTGTTCTTATGCCCGACGGTGGTGCGCGGTGCCAGCATAAAACAGCCCCGCCAGCCGTTTGCTTGTTGACAGGAAATCCTATCACGCGTTGAAATCCGAGCCACGGGAAACCGTGACCTACCGGTGTGGCGTGGTTGACTTTCCTCCTGGCAGGCACCAAACTGATAGGGCAGGTTTTAAAGGGCATCTACGCCGGTTGAACATGATACCAACGACACGCCTCCAGAATCGTCCCCGCCGCGGCTTCACCATCGCGGAAATTCTGGTTGTGCTCGTGATCATCGCTTTTGCGAGCACGGTATCGCTTCTTGCCTACAGCAACTACCGCAAGGGAGCAACGGTGCGCAGTGCGGCGGAAATGGTTAAACGCACCATGGTTGATGCCCGATACCGCGCCATTGCCGAAGGGCAAACGGCCCGACTCGTTTTTGATCTGACACATCAGGCCTTCTGGATCGATATTGTAGATGGTGGTGGGCAGGTGGTCACACCGATGGCTCTTCCCCCCACGACCTTTGGCCTCGACGTCGTCATGGAATCGGTGCAAATACAGGGCATCGTTGCGACGACAGACCAAATTGCCGCTGATTTTAAGGCCGACGGAACCAATCCCCTCACAAAAGTCCACCTCCGCCGAGAGGCCGACGACCCGAACCTCGATGAAAGCTACTTTACGGTACAGATTTATCCAAGCTCCGCGGAGCCACACATTTGGCCCAATACACGGCGCTAGAATGCCTGTTGCCATGACACGTCGACACCGTGGGTACTCCATGGTGGAAGTCATCGTCGCCATCGCCATCCTCGTCATTGGCATCGTTGGCGTCCTTCAATTCTTCCCCCCGTCCCTGCGCGCCTCCTCCGAGGCTGCCCTCCGTGGCCACGCCGCCCTTCTTGCCCAGCGCAAGATGGAGGAAATACGCCGCGACGACAACCAGTCCTTCGACCTGATCAATTCCATCCGCACCCTTGAGGAGCCGACCGAGCCGATCCCCTTCCCCGAGGATGATCGTCTGGTTTATCAGTTCCATTCCCGCTCCCTCCTGGCCGATGACGAGATGAGCGGCAACGTCGAGGACATGCCGGGAACTCCCCGTGTCATCGTTCGCTACAACACCCAATACCGCACTTCGGGGGATATTTTGGTCGAACTTCGTTTCGATTCCCCACCGGTGCCCTGATTTTTTTCCACCAATCCATCGCGGATTGCTCTTTCCCCGAGACACCCAAAGCGCGTTGACCTATACTTTGTTCGAAGCGGGATTCTCTGGTTGAGCCAGTACACCAGCCCGCCGAAAACTTTGTCCCACCCAGAATTGGCGGGTGGAAGCCCGCCACATTGGCAGATCATCGCATGATAACTCAGCGGCCCGCCCTCGCGGCGCGGTGGACATTTCGGCGGCAAAACGCCTCCAACAAGGGCCTCACCCTAATTGAGGCCCTCACTGCTGTTACCATCACGCTCATATTCGTCGGCGGTGTTGCCGCCGCCTTTATCCAAATCATCCGAGCCGCCGACGAGGCCGAGGCCTCCGTCCGCGCCCACTCCTCCGCCCGCGGCGCCGTCGACCGCATCGCCACCGATCTTCGGGCACTTCAAATCGATGCCAACCGGGAAAACCGCCGCCTTCGCCTGATCAACCGCCCCCTCGCCTACGGCGACAACATCGACCATGACGGCAGCGGCTCGATCAATCCCGAGTATGTGGACGGCCGTGATACCGACGGCAGCTGGTCCCCCGACGACGATCGTCATGCCCGGATCGGTTCCTTCCATGAACGCCCGAACTTCGTCGGGGTTCCCGACTTGGGGGATGCAGCCGTTGATGACAATGTCCGTTTCTCGGCGGACGAAATTTCCTGGCTTGTCGCAGGAACAAATGGCCAGGTTTGGGTAAGCTACCGTCTCGATACCTTTGATGATGAACCCCACGTCCTCGTGCGGTCGATTCGTCAGGGAAACAACCCCGAAGTCGTGGAACCGGTGGTCTTCGATGTCGTCTCGCTGGACATTCTTGCCTGGGACGCCAACGCGGAAATTAGGGACTTCACGAACTTCGAGCCCATCGTTCCCTACTGGGTGGAGGAATGGGATTCCGAACCACTCATCACCAACCCCGACCGATATATCCCCGGCGTGAATCCTCCGTTTTTTCCCGATGGCCAGCCCATTGTTCAGGTCGAGCCGTTCTACATTCCGCCGTCATTTTACATCCGTGTCACGGTCAATGCCGAACCGTCCCCCCTTCGTGATATTCCCAGTTCGGATTGGCCCCAGGGTAACCGCCCCCTTCGGACCGTTTCGGTCGGCACCGTCGTGAACGTCGAATCAGTCATTCAGGGGCAACTCTACTACGATTATATAAGGGAATGAGGGCCATGATACAGCAACGCCAAATACGCCGTCACTCTT
>JAFIGB010000379.1 GCA_020831705.1 Candidatus Sumerlaeia bacterium
ACAAAGGTAACATCGAGGAGGGATGTCAGCTCGATCCGTGCGGCAGGAGTGGTGATGTGGGTGCGGCGACGAATCATCGTCAGTCCTCCTTGAGAATCTGTTTGCGGACGGCATTCTCCAGATCCTGGGAGAAGGTTTCCATGCGGCCGGATATCTGGGAAATCTCAGAGAGGAACCTGTTATGGAAGAAGAAGGCCGGAATGGCGGCAATCAACCCCAAAATCGTTGTTGTCAGGGCGGTGGAGACGCCTGGCGCCAGATTGGCGATTCCTGAGCTTCCGTCCACGCCTATGGCCTGAAAGGCCGCCAGAACGCCCCATACGGTCCCGAGAAGCCCTATCATGGGGGCAAGACCGGCAATGGTGGACAGCCAGGGGAGGTTTTTTTGCAGGCGTGATTCCTCATCGGTGATTGTCTGGGCGAGAATGCCCTCAATGGTGCGCTTTGCGATGTCCAATCGGCCTTCAATGCCCACTTTTTGGTTCTGAAACCACTCCTCAAACCGGCATTCGACGTAAGTTTTGCTGAGAAGGTTCGCCAGGGGGCTTTCCGGGTTCTCCTTGCTGGCAAGAAAGAGCTCCTCCCATGTCCCATCCTTGCGAACGATTCTTTCAAATCGGGCGTTATGCTGGCGAATTCGGCGCAATTCGCCGTATTTATGGAAGATCAGGGTGATTGCAAGGACGGAAAGTCCGGATAACAGAACCAGACAACCCCTGCCAAACCAATCGCTGTCAGCAATTGCCTTGATGGGATTGACGGTCGCCAAAAGATGGTGTGCGGAAAGGTGGAGCATGGTAAGCCTCGCTGGGGGAGCATTGGGAACAGGAGCGAAATGAGGCCTGGTTGCCGACGTTATTCGTATTGGAATCCGATCGCATCGAGGAAGCGTTCGAGCTCTTCAGGGCTTTGGAAAGGTATTTCGACGCTTCCGGACTTCCCGTTGGAGCTTCGTATCTTGATCCGGCAACCAAGATGCTCCATTAACTTCTCCTGCAGGTCCACAATGTCAAGACCTTCGGCGGACTGTTTAATCTTTTTTTCACCACCACGGCCCACGGGGGCGGCCTTTTGGCAGGCGATTGCCCGCCTTTCCGCCTCCCGCACGGAAAGACCCTTCTTGATGATGTCCTTCCTCAGTTGTTGACGGTAAAAGGCATCCTCGATGGAAAGGATCGCCCGGGCATGTCCCGCTGTGATGAGGCCGTTCTCGAGGTCCCGTAACGCTTCCTCATTGAGCTTCAAAAGCCGCAGGGCATTGGCAACCGTCGTTCTTTTCTTTCCCACCCGCTGGGCAATCTGTTCCTGGGTCCAGCCAAACTGATCGATGAGGGAGCGATACGCCTTCGCTTCTTCCACCGGGTTCAGGTCATCCCGCTGGACGTTCTCCACGATGGCAATTTCGAGCATTTCCTCGTCGGTTGCCTTGGTGACGAGGGCGGGAACCTTCTCCACCCCTGCCATTTGGGCGGCACGGAGGCGTCGCTCCCCTGCCAGAAGGACATACGAGTCCTGCTTTTTGTCATATATAACGAGGACCGGCTGCAAAACGCCGTGATTTTTGATGGATTCAGCCAGTTCCTGAAGCTCTTCCTCGCCGAACCGGTGTCGTGGCTGACGGGGATTGGGAAGAATCTCGATGGTATTGATGAATACAACCCGTTGCTCCTCCCCCTTGGGGCTGGTTCCGGATTGCTTGTCGGAATGATCGAGGGGGACGGGTGGCGTTCCAAGGAGCGCCCCGAGACCTCTTCCCAATCGTTGCTTTTTGCTCATCGTCTTGTGTTTCCTTTCACCACCTCGTCCGCGAGGCGTCGGAGGACTTCCCTTGTGAGGGCCTCGTAGGCGCGTGCCCCCACTCCCCAGCGTTCGTAATCAAAGATCGTTTTCCCGTGGGAGGGCGATTCAGAAAGGCGAATGGTCCGGGGGATGAGCGTTTCGAGGACGGAGGGCCCCAGGTTTTGCCGCATGTCGCGGATGACCTCCTGGGTGAGGTTGGTCCGGAGATCCGCCATGGTGAGGACGCATCCGAGGAGTTTCAGTTCCTGGTTATGACCATCGCGGAGTTGGTCCAGTGTTTCGAGGAGCATGGAAAGCCCCTCCAGGGCGAGGTATTCGCATTGCACGGGAACAAGGACGTGGCTTGAGGCGACGAGGATGTTGAGGGTGAGGAGTCCCAGGGAGGGGGGTGCATCGAAGAGAATAAACTCATGGGTGTGGTTGAATTTCTTCAGGTTTTTGCGGAGCGCGCTGGTCATTTGCTCCTCACCGAGGCGTGAGAGCTCGAGTTCCGCCCCGATGAGGGAGATATTGGCGGGGTAGATGTCGATATTTTCGTAGGCCGTGGGTGTGGGAGGGGGGGGATCGTCCTTGGCGAGGAGGAACTCATGGGACGATGGGTTGGTGGTGTACTTTTCCACGCCCACCGAGGAGGTGGCATTTCCCTGAGGGTCGAGATCGAAGAGGAGGACCTTGCGGCCCTGGAGGGCAAGCCCGTGGGCGAAGTTGACCGCCGTGGTTGTCTTGCCCACCCCACCCTTTTGGTTGATGATGGCGATTCGTGGCTGGTGGGGGATTGTTTCACGTGAAACATTCAGGCTTCGCATGGAGATTTCTCGGGGTCCCGGAGGTGGTTGAAGAGGGTTGGAGCAAGAGTGTTCCAAGTCTCGGATCATCCTAAAACCCCGCCATTCGCGTCAAGGAGAAGGATGGACCTTCCGCAGCGTCATAATTCGTTTAAAATCAGTACTTTCTATTTTTCCTATGGATTCGGCCTCCCAGGAGGTGCGATTTCCCCATTGACAGGGTGCGCCGTCCGGCTACCCTCCCTTGCTTTCAGGCGGAACCATTCCGCCTTCCCATGCAGGGGAGTAGTTCAGCTGGTAGAACGCGGGTCTTTGGAACCCGATGTCACAGGTTCGAGTCCTGTCTCCCCTGCCATTTCATTTCCCGACTCTCCACCGTCTCCAAACCAACCCACCGGAAAACCCCATGAGTGATTCCGCAATTACGGCCATCGTCCTCGCAGCAGGACAGGGGACCCGGATGAAAACCAACATCCCCAAGGTCCTTCACCCCGTTCTTGGCGAGCCCATGCTGGGATATGTCCTCGATTCCCTCAACGAATCCGGCATCGATCGCATTATTGTCGTCGTTGGCCACATGGGCGAGCAGGTCATTGATTTTGTTCGTGATAGAGCCGAAATCGCCTGGCAAAAGGAACGCCTCGGAACCGGCCACGCCGTCAAATGTGCCCTCCCTCACATGGAGGACTTTAACGGCGAAGTCATCATCACCTGCGGCGACGCCCCCCTTGTTTCCGCCCAATGCTTCCGCAATCTCATCCAGGCACGTCGCCGCGCACGCAGCAGCGCCGTCGTCGCCACCATGGAGCTTCCCGATCCCAAGCATTACGGCCGCATTACCCGCGACCGCGACGGCAACGTCATGGGAATCGTGGAGTTCAAGGACGCCTCGGACGAGCAAAAGCTCATTCGCGAGGTCAACACGGGGACCTACTGCTTCCAGTCCAACTGGCTTCGTGAGTCCATTGCCCGCCTCAACGCGGACAATGCCCAGGGGGAGTATTACCTGACCGACACCATCTCGAACCTCCTTGAGGACGGCCGCCGCGTGACGGCACACCTTGTCGAAGACCCCACAGAGTTCCTCGGGGTCAATGATGCCCTCGATTTGTCCCTCGTGGAGGAGGCCTTCTCAAAGCGCATCAAGCACAAACACTTGACGGACGGTGTCATCATTGAAGAAATCGGCACCGTCCGGATCGGCCCACACGTCAAAATCGGTACCCGAACACGTCTCCGACCGGGAGTCATCCTCGAAGGGGAAACGGTCCTTGGGGAGGATTGCGTCATCGGTCCCCACGTCATGCTCCGGGATGTTTCCCTTCCTGCAAGGGCCCAGGTGGCCCCCCACAGCATGATCGGCCCGTCAAGATAGATTACTTGCAGGGTGCTTTTTTTGAAGGGGAGGCTTGCCCTTGAGGCGCCCTCAACCCATAAGATTTTCCCGCCCTTTCAATGAAGGGCTTGCTTAATACCGCCAACCCCATGGGTGGCAGCCTTACCGCCCAGAAACAGGAACAGTGGTCATGATCTCGGAAAAGCCCCCGGTCCTCCTTGCAGGAAGCGCCTCCAGCATCCTTGCCCAGGAGGTGGGTGCCCAACTCAACCTCCCCCTTTCCCCCGTCGATATTCGGCGTTTCGCCGACTCGGAGACCTTCGTGAAGATCGACGAGAACATCCGGGGCCGGGATGTTTACGTCATTCAAAGCACCAGTCGCCCCTCCAATGAGAACATCATGGAGCTCCTCCTGTTCATAGACGCCGCAAAGAGGGCGTCTGCGGACCGCGTCACGGCCGTTGTGCCCTATTACGGGTATGCACGGCAGGACCGGAAGGATCAGGGCCGTGTGGCCCTTTCAGCAAAGCTGGTGGCCAACCTGATTACCACCGCCGGGGCCGATCGTCTCATCACCGTCGACCTCCACAGCGGGCAGATCCAGGGCTTCTTCGACATCCCCGTCGACCATCTCATTGCCGCACCGACCCTTTTGGATCACGTGACGAACTCCGATTACGGCGAGTTCTGCGTTGTCTCGCCCGATGTGGGGAACGTGAAGATGGCCCGCAATTACGCCGATACCCTCGGGGTGCCCCTTGCGATCGTCGACAAACGGCGCCCAAAGCCGAATGTGAGCGAGGTCATGGCGGTGATCGGGGAGATGCAGGTACGTGGAAAAAATGTGCTGCTCTTCGACGATATGATTGACACGGCGGGGACGATCTGCAACGCATCCGTGGCCTTGCGCGAGCGCGGTGCTCGCGAGGTGTATGCATTGGCTGTTCATGGAGTGCTTTCCGAGCCTGCTTTGGAGCGGCTGGAGAAGTCTCCAATCAAGGAAGTAGTCATCACCAATTCCATTGCTCAGGAGAACCGCGCCCTCCCTGACAAGGTTCGCGTGTTGACAATCGCTCCGCTCATCGCCCAGGCGATTGACCGGATCCACAACCACAAGTCCGTCAGCGCCCTGTTTCGGCAAATGGCGAGGTAACCGCCGGCAAACCGGCAGACCATATCGTTCAAGAGAAGTGAGAAGAGATGAGCAAGTTTACGTTAAAAGCGGAACCCCGCGAGTGGACGGGTAAAGAGCGGGCCAAGAAGGTTCGCCGCGAAGGTATTTTTCCCGCCATCGTCTACGGCCCCGGCGCCGAGCCGTCCTCCATCCAGCTTTCCGTTCGTGAGATGGAGGCCGTATTGAGCCGTATCCACGGGGAAAAAGTGCTCGTATCCCTGGAACATGGCGGCAAGACCGAGCAGGTCTTCATCCGCAACATCCAGCGTGACCCGGTGAAGAGCAAGCTTCTCCACGCCGATTTTTATCGTGTGGACATGGCCATGGAGCTCGACACCAAGATCCCGGTGATTGGCTTGGGAACTCCCCAGGGTGTCAAGATGGGTGGCTTGCTTGAGCAGGTCGTCCGCATTCTTGACGTTCGTTGCCTTCCCTCCAAGGTCCCCCCCCACATCGACGTTAAGCTCGATTCCCTCGAGATTGGCCAGTCGATCCACGTCCGTGAC
>JAFIGB010000380.1 GCA_020831705.1 Candidatus Sumerlaeia bacterium
CGTCCCCTTCAGCGAGGACTTTCTTTGGAATGGATATCCCGAGGAGACCAACGCTCCCTATGGAATCGCGAAGAAGGCACTGATGGTGATGATGGATGCCTACCGCCAGCAGTTTGGCCTCAATGGCATCTACCTCCTTCCGGTAAATCTATACGGACCGCGTGATAATTTCGACCTGCAATCCTCCCATGTTATTCCCGCATTGATCCGAAAATTCGTGACCGCCATCGAGAATGGCGATTCCGAAGTTGTGGTGTGGGGCACCGGTTCGGCGACACGGGAATTCCTTCATGTGGAGGATGCTGCAGAAGGGATCCTCCTTGCCAGTGAACGGATGAACGACTCCACCCCGGTCAACCTTGGGGCTGGTTTCGAAATCAGTATTCGGGAGCTGGCAGAAACAATTGCCGAGATCTGCGAGTTCAAGGGGCAACTCGTCTGGGACACCACCAAGCCTGATGGCCAGCCACGGCGGGCACTTGATACCTCGCGAGCAAGGGACCTTTTTGGATTTGAGGCTAAAATTCCCTTCCGTCAGGGTCTTAAGGATACAGTTGCCTGGTACAAGGAAGCATACCTGATGCAGGAGGCCGAAGTCATTGCAGTCGGTTGAGACAAAAACTGGCCTTCCAACCCCTCCTCCCCTGACTTTTGGGAGGATGACCGGGACAAGCATGCTTCCTGCATTTCCGCCCGGGAGTCAGGTTGCCATTGGAGCACCCGACGTCTCGGGGCGTCCTTTCAGGCCGGGCGACGTGGTCGCATTCCGGAGCAGGGGGAAGTTGGTCGTCCACCGTGTTGTTTCCATCACGGAGGAGGGTCTCATTACCCAGGGTGACAATCGTGGCCTGCCTGATAACCGTCCTGTTGCACCGGAACGTGTTGAGGGCCGGGTTCTCCTTGTGCGACAAGGATCCAGATGGATCGAGATTGACACACCGCCGCAGGGATCCTGGTGGCGCAATCGATTGGGATTCCGTCTTCGAAATTATATTCACCGCGCATCCAACAGATGCCGCACCCTGGTATTCATGACTGACGAACGATTTGAAAAACAGAAGTTGGGCCAGGACATTGTGGTGCATGACCGCACCACGGGCCAGGTTCATGTTCTCAATGAGACAGCAGCCCTCGCCTGGGAAAAGTTTCACCAGGGCCTCACCATGAAGGAAGTGGAAAATTGCTTCAGGGAGATGTACCCCGGAACCCCTGCGAGGGAAATCACCAAGGATGTCAGTGAACTCTACACGGACCTCCTCAATCGTAAACTTATCGACCCCAAGGAAGGCAGGCTTTCCGAAAATGAGTGAAACAAACCGGAATCCAGAACATCCGGATAATCGTCAGCACCCCTCATCAGATCCAGTCGGTGGGGGAGCTTCGCATTCAACCCCAGTGTACCAGAAACCCCTGGTGGTTACATGGTCCGCTGAGGAAATTGAGAAAACGGGAACAAGCCTCAACGGGTGTGTCTCCCATGATGATCTCATCTTCTGATTGAAATACAAGTGACTCCCCAATGGTCCTGACGGTACGACTTCTAGACATCCTTATCGGCATTGATGGCCCCGATCATCTGATTGGGGCGTTGGCAATGGAGTTCCATGGTGGCATTCTGGGATCCCTTGAAGGCACCCACAATATTGTGTGGAATGGCCTGAGCTGTCGTGTCGATGGTATTCCGGAAACCATTGATGTTCAGGACGAAAGCTTGATCGGAGATGTCACACGCATGATGATCCGACGGCTGATCACCATGCACAAGCCCGGGGTCCTGCTCCTCCATGGCAATGCCATTGTCCATGAAGGCCGGACCATTGTCTTTGCGGGAGAAAGTGGTGTTGGCAAATCAACCCTCTCTCTTGAGTTCATGGAGGCCCTTTATCCCAAGGCATCGCTGTTGGCCGAGGATCTGGTCATTATCGATCCGGACGGGGAGCGAGTTCACCCCTACCCCCGCGCCTCCCGCCTCAAGAGCGTCCATGGGGATGTCTATATCCGCCATGAGCGCCAGGTGACCTTTCCGGCTTTGCTCGAAAACTCACACTTTATTTTTCTGCGTCACAGCGATTCGCAGCAGGACTCGCAATGTATCTCCACCATTGGCTTGAGCGTTTGGAATTCCACTGCCGCCCGGATTGTCAAGCGCCACGCCAGTTCGTCCACGGCGATCGATCTTTGCGGCAAGACCCCCTTGCTACGATTCACCAAGTCCATCTCCCACCGCACCATTTCCCTCCTTCGACATGAATTGGAGGCCAATGGAATTCTGGTTATGACGGTCCACGAGGATACACCGATCAGAAGTGTGCAAACCCGGCCACTTGTTCCTGTGTTTGGAAAATTGCCCGTACCCGATGCCCTGAAGGCGGCGATGAGGAATCTTGTCGCACCGCTTCCGGCAATGGGAGGGAGCCTCATGATCGCGATGGCGAAGGCACTTTCCGGTTCACAATGTTGGGAGCTCACTCCGGGTGGGACACCAACAGAGACGGTGCATTCCTTTCTGGAGGCCCTAAGTGCTGCTTGAGCAATCTTGCGACAAGCCGAGTCCTGGCAATGATCCATCCCCGTTTTTTGCGGTGATGAATCTCCTCGCTCGTCCCTCCATGGATGAGCGGGATCAGGTCGCACTGAGGAATCTGGTCAACGCAAAGACGTGGAGCCCAATCCCCCTCCCTTCCCTGCACCAGGAGATTCTCCCGCTTGCCCGGGCAAATGCCGAGCATGCAGGTATCCCTTTCGGCACCATCTTCACGCAGGGTGAATCGGGGACGCCGCCGATTCCCGTTGGGTCCGATTGTATTAAGTCATTTCTGGCAAGACAGATGCACCTCTCAAGCCTTGCCAAGGCATTTCGGGAGATCGGGTTGTCCCGAGTTGTCCCCATCAAGGGGGCAGCTGTTTCCCTGCGGATGGATTCACCGCCCCTTCGTCTTATGTGTGACATCGACCTGCTGATTCCAATGACGGATCTGGAAAAGGCCGCATCAGCAATGAAGCAGGCCGGATGGTCCAGATGCTCCGAGCGAAGCCTTGGTTTTCGCCATCAGTCCGGTTGGCAGGTGGACCTCCAGGCACCGGTTCGGCCACTGGGCGAGGCGATACTTTGGGCGGGAAGTGAAGGCGCGGAACAGCCGTATTACCATGCACCTGTTGAATACCAGGTGGCGTTTTTGGCTATACATTGTTTTCAGGGCCACGGCGAAAAGATTTGGAGGGATGTGGCGGATTATCGCGCCCTGCGTTTCGCTGGTGACTGGGACGAGGACAGATGGAACCACGCCCGTAATCTGGCGAAAAAAAGCAACCATCTTCAGGTCGTGGATGCCTTTGTTCATTTCTGTGAATCCCTTGAATCCAGCAACCCGGGTGTCGGGTCGTGTGCATCCGCCGAACTGGCCCCCTATGTGAAGCTTCTTCACGACATGGCTCACGAGAAAACTTCGGAAATATCCTTTCACCTTCTCAGGCAGGTTAAGCGACCCGTCCGCGAGATATTGCGCTCCCTCATTTCCATCCAAAGCCGGAGGAACAAGGGGAGGGCGGTTGCTGCCGGAGACCCGCAGCCGCTGAGGGGTCTATACGACATCCCGCGGAATCGCCGTCTCCTGATGGGATGTGGTTTCGTGCTGGGGCAGGTGTACTCGTCGCGGATTCGTCAGCTCCATCGCCTTGCAACCGCCCAGAAATTTTGTGCTGTTGATTCGCTTTTTTCCAGTCCAGGTGGGAGGTTGCCCCATGGCTCCAGCACTTCTCACTGAAACTCCCAAAATGGTGGAGGGTTGGATTCTTGATCGTGTTCCCGATCTGGAGGACCATGCGATTCTCCTGCACCCTGCATTGCCCAAGTGGGCACTGGCAAACAGCACGGGAATTCAGATCGCCATGTATATGGATGGCACCAGAACGGCCGAGGATATTGCAGGACTCATTGCAGCCCACTTTGGAATCGAGGTTACCGGAGGCCTTCTTGACGATATTGTCATGTATATCGGCCAACTGGAACATGCCGGCCTGGTGGAAAGCTCAAGCTGCCAATCCCGGATAAAAGGCCATAAACCACCCGCACCTCCCTCGGTGACTGTTTACCTGACGGAGGAATGTAACCTGCGGTGTAAGCACTGCGCCATTGTTGAGGGGAAAATGCCCCAGACAAAGTTGGACGAGGCCGCCATCAGGACCATTATTCAGGAGCATCTGGAAAATCACCCCGAATCCCTGGTTTCCTTCCTTGGGGGCGAACCCCTCCTGCATCCCGACTGCCTTGACCTTCTGGAATTCGCAATATCCCGTTCCAGTCATGTGAGCGTCTGTACAAATGGCCTGCTGGTAACCGATGAAATTGCACAGCGACTTGCTTCGATGAAGAATGTCAGGGTTCAGGTAAGCTTGGACGGTGCTGACTCCGAGGGTAACGATGCCATCAGGGGGAAGGGTTCCTTCGACAAGGCATGGAAGTCATTGGAGCGAATGGTGGCTCTGGGCATGGGGGGGCGACTGACAGTGGCGACCACGCTGACCCGTTCCGTCGTGAACAATATTCGGCAACTGGTGGCCCGCCTGGATGACCTTGGAGTCGGCACGGTTCGGTTCCTTCCCCTGAACAAACGTCTGGCTGCCAAAACAAACTGGGACC
>JAFIGB010000385.1 GCA_020831705.1 Candidatus Sumerlaeia bacterium
CGCACCTCTGAGTTTCTCTGGCAGGAGGGCCACACGGTCCACCGCACCAGTGAAGAGGCCATGGAGGAGACCATGCGCATGCTGGAGGTTTATCGCGAATGCCTGGAAACCGAGCTTGCCATCCCCGCCATCCCCGGCCAAAAAAGTGAATCGGAGAAGTTCGCCGGTGCCGTGAAGACTTTCACCGTGGAGGCACTCATGCAGGACGGTATGGCCCTCCAGGCCGGGACGAGCCACTTCCTTGGGCAAAATTTCTCGAAGGGATTCGGCATTGAGTTCCTCGACGAGGACAATACCCTCAAGCACGCATGGACCACCAGTTGGGGGGTCTCGACCCGTCTTATTGGCGGCATTATCATGACCCACGGCGATGACAACGGCTTGCGCATGCCCCCGCGGGTTGCTCCGGTTCAGGTCATTATCGTGCCGATCTACAAGGCGGGATTTGAAAGCGCCCTCAATGAGAAGGCCCATCAGGTCTTCCAGGATCTGAAGGCGGCGGGGGTCCGGGTGCGGATGGACCTGCGCGACCACCTGCGGCCGGGCTTCAAGTACACCGAGTGGGAAATAAAGGGCGTGCCGATCCGTCTGGAAATCGGACCGAAGGATTTGGAGAAGGAAAGTGTCGTCCTCGTGCGCCGCGACAAGCGGGAGAAGAGCTTCGTGTCGGAATCCAGCCTGGTGGAGGAAACCCGCAAGCTGCTACTGGATATCCAGGCCAACCTGCTGGCCGAGGCGAAGGCCTTCCGTGAAGCCTCCACCCACCACCCCAAATCATGGGATGAGTTTAAGACCACCCTTGATGAGAAAAAGGGCCTGCTCCTTTGTCCCTGGGATGGAACGGCGGAAACGGAAAAGGCGATCAAGGACGAGACGAAGGCCACGGTGCGCTGTATTCCCCTTGAGGGAAGCGAACCCCAACCGGGCGACGTGGATATTTATTCCGGCAAGCCAGCAACCTGCAGGGCGTATTTCGCACGCGCCTACTAAGTTAACCGACGAGACCATACCCGGAGTCCCAAGCCAGATGAGCAAAAACCTACCACTCCACGACTGGCATGCATCCAACCGTGCCAAGTTTACGGATGTGGCTGGCTTTGCCGTCCCATCCGCCTACAACACGCTGGAAAATGAATACGGTGTCCTCAGAAACGGTGTCGGTGTCACGGACATGTGCCACCATGCGCGCATCCGCGTGGAGGGCAAGGGAGCGGAAAAGTTCCTGGAGGACCTGGTCACGATCAGTGTCGAGGGAATGCTTCCCAATCGTGCCCGCTATACGTATTTCTGCAACAATCGCGGGGGCATTATAGACGGTGTGTTGCTCTACAAGGACGAGAATTTTTTCCTGATCTTCTCCAACGGAGATTGCCGCCAGCGCCTACTGGACTGGATGGCCGAGCAGCAGGACCGCCTTGGCCACAATGACGTCCAGGTCATCGACGCCTCCAACACCCAGCGCCAGGTGGCCATCCTCGGCCCCCAGTCGCAGGGACTTTATGAGCGCCTCTTCTCCAGCAGTGCCCCCAAGCTTGAGGCGGGCGAAGGCCATGGGCTGTCGATCGGCTCGGCACGGGTACTCGTGATCCGCAGGACGAACCGCGGCATCAATGGCTACGATCTGGTGACGGGAAATGTCTTCCTTGGAGACGTTTGGGAGCGCATTCAGGAATCCGCACGCACGGTCGGTGCACGACCCGTTGGGACCAACTCCCTGGAGGTCCTCCGTGTGGAGCGGGGCGTCCCCGCGATGGGATACGAAATGGACGAGGACACCACCCCCCTGGAGGCGGACCAGGCATCCTTTGTTGATTTCCACAAGAAGAGATTCTGTGGAAGGCGCGCCATGATGCATTCCACCACCAGCGAGTTCAGCCGCACCCTTTGTGCCCTGCGTATAGACGCCGATCAGCCACCACGCCCCGGGTCGCCCATCCTCTTTGACGGCATGAACATCGGCCGTCTCACCACCGCAGTGCCCAGTCCCATCCACCGCTCCATTATTGGCCTCGGATTTGTCAATGCCGTGAAGGCCTCCCCTGGCACCCATCTGCTCGTTCAGGACATGGAGGATGCATCAATCGTTCACCTGGCCGAGACCATGCGTCCCGGTCAAATGCCCCGTTAGCGCCTAAGGCACCCATGAATCTTCCCAACCAACTCAGTTCGGCCCGAATTATTGCCGTCCCCTTCTTTCTCCTCCTCATTATGGGGGGCGGATATTACGAAACGCAGGGCGCCTGGGGAACGGCGGCAATCCTCCATGGTGCGGCACTCATCCTGACGGTGGCCGTGACAATCACCGACTGGCTTGATGGGAAGATTGCCCGGGATCGGAATCTCATCACCACCCTCGGCAAGCTGCTGGATCCCCTGGCCGACAAGATTTTCGTCGCTGCGGCCCTCATCGCCCTCTCCTCGCTGGGGCTCATCCCCGCATGGGCCGTGGTCGTGATCATCTCCCGGGAGTTCCTCATCACGGGCCTTCGGAGCCTCGCCACCGAGCAGGGAAGGATCATCCCCGCCGACCGCCTCGGCAAGCACAAGACCGGATGGCAACTGGCCCTGATCATCACCGCCATTTTTCTCCTCACCGCACGGGCGACCCTCACCCACCTTGGTCACTGGCCGGCACCAATCGCGACCGAGTACCACGGCAAGACGATCTTTCTGGCGATGATCTGGATTCCGCTGGTTGTCACTCTCTACTTTACGATCCACAGCGCGCTGTCCTATGTTTGGGGCAACAGGGACCTGTTCACCGAAACCTGAACCCGACGGGAATCCTGATCTATACAACCAGCCGGACCAACGGGCACGATCCATGGCAGATTTTTTCTCCGAACCAACGAAGCCAATGACCAACGCCCCGGACAGGGCTGATCGGCTTCAGCCCCCGCCTCCCCCCCGGGACGAACGGCTTGGCACCGAAGTGAATGGCCGCCATCGCTACCGAATCGTTTCCAAGCTCGGCAAGGGTGGCTTTGGCGCTGTCTATCTCGCGGAAACCCTGGTCGAGGGTCCGGGCGCACCCCCGCCCCATGTGGCCATCAAGTTTTTTGAGAACATCGCGGGAATGACCGCCACATCACTGGTCAAGCGCGAGCTTTCCGCCCTCATGTCCCTCCGGTCCTCCCGCATCCCCGCGGCCTACGACTGGCACATCGGCGAGGACACCGCCTTCATGGTATCGCAATATTACCCCGACGCCAGCCTGGTGGAACTCCTCGACAGGGTGGGCACCCTGAGCGAGGAAGCCGTCTGGCGTTTTCTTGAGGATATCCTCTCGGCCCTCCACGACGCCCACCGAGCAGGATTCCTCCACCTTGACATCAAGCCCTCCAACATCCTCTGTGACGGCAACGGGGGATTCGTCCTCGCCGACTTTGGCCTGGCCCAGGCCGTGCATGTCGTGGAGGGGAAGGCCATGACACCGGGACTCGGAACCCGGGGATATCGCGCCCCGGAACAACGGGCCGCCCTCGTGGAGGAATTCGACCTCCGCACGGATCTATACGGCGTCGGCGCCACCGCATGGTCGATCCTCACCGGCATCGAGCTCAGTCGCGAGTACAACCTGTTTCAGGACTACGACCCCGAGAACAAGCATGCCTTCCCCCGGCCATCCCGGTTCGTCCCCCAATGCAGCCCGTTCCTGGAGGAAACCATCCTGAATCTGGTTTCCATGCACCCGAGCGACAGACCGGGAAGTTCCGCCGAGGTGCTCCGTGATATACGCAACCACACCCGCCCGAACCTGCTTCTCCCTCCCGAACGCGGTTCCCGTGGGGAGAATATCCTCCCCACGGAAGTGACCCAAATCCTCGATGAACTGATGGACCCCCTTTGGTGTTCCCTCCTTTCGGAGGGTTCGCTCGGTAGCTCCCTTGTGCGCTTCGATGAAGGGGAATACCTCGGCAAGGAGGGCGAGGAAAGCTACCGCACGTTTATCCTCCTTAAGGGCCGGATTGAAATCACGCGAAGGGATGTCCTGCTCATCGAGGAGGAACGCGAGGGGACCTTCCTTGGGGAAATTGCCAGCCTGACAGGAACATGCCGCACCGCAAGCATGCGCGCGAAATGTCAGTCGTGGCTGATAGAATTCAATACCGCGGAGCTGGAGCGCTTCGTCCTCCAGCACCCCGCCATCGCAAGCCGCCTGATCAGGTCACTTGCGGAAAGGCTGCGCACCGAATCCATTCGTGCCACGGAAGTGACACCGATGGAACCGGATGAAGTCTGACACCATCCCCGTTGGGGGAATCCGAAAGAAGGGAATATCCACCCACCCATGTTGAGAAATTTTTGCTATGTCGTCGATGACGTCCTTGCCGGGAGCGCGCTTCCCGGGGACTGGGGCAACCTGGCCGACGATCTTCAGGAGGCCCGGGACTCGGGAATCACGGCGATTGTGTCCCTCACGGAAAAGTCACTGCCAGCAGCGGTGTTCAAGGAATACGGTCTGGACCACCTGCACCTCCCCATCGAGGACTTCACCCCCCCCACCATGGAACAGGTCAAACGCTTCGTGGCGTATGTGAACAAGATCAAGGAGGGCGGGAAGGGCTCCACCCTGGTCCATTGCCGCGCCGGCATCGGCCGCACCGGAACCATGCTGGCGTGCTATCTCGTCTCCACGGGAATGAGCGCCGAGGACGCCATCGACCGGATACGAAACCTGCGCCCCGGAAGTATCGAGACCTTCGACCAGGAATTCATCGTCAGGGAATACGCAAAAAGCCTCGGGAAGTCATGACTTTGGCTGCTTAGCCAAGAATGCGGGCAAGATCCGAGGCCGCCGAGGGATGGGCGTATAGAACACCCTTCATGTCGGATCGTTTCATGCCGTGGTGAATCGCCAGCGAGAACAGGTTGATGAATTCCTCGCAATGATGCCCGAGAAAATGGGCCCCGAGTAGACGATCCGTCCCCTTTTCATGGATGATCTTGAACCCGGCAGCAGGTTCATTCACATGTCTATTTGTGAACCACCGTGTGGTCTCCATGAACTTCACCTCCACGTCGAGGCCGCGCTCCCGGGCCTCCTTTTCCCCCAGGCCACAACTCGCAATCGCCGGCAGGGTAAAGGCAACCGAGGTCAGCTCATCCCCCCTGACCGTCGCCACATTCCCCTCCAGCAGGTTCCGCGCAACGGCCTGCCCCTCCACCGAGGCAACAAGACTCAGATGGGGCCTTCCCGTGTCCGCACAATCACCCGCTGCATAGACATCCGGATTGCCGGTGCTTTGGAGGTACTCATTCACCGTCACTCCCCTGCCGGTATGGGGAACCCCGGCAACATCGAGGGCAAGTCCCTCCAGATTGGGAATACGCCCGGCACCGTGAACAACAAGGTCGGCTTCAATTTCCCGACTTGCACCACTTTCCGACCTGGCAACCACCGTATAGACACCCTTCACTTCGCGAATTTCCGACACACGGGAATCAGCGAGATATTCCAGATTTTCTTCCTTGCTGGAAGCGGCCACCAACAGGTCCACCAGTTCGGGATCGAAGGGGGAAAGGGGGCGCTCCCGGGGATGCACCACCGTGCAGTGGCTCCCATATCGCGCCGCCAAATGGGCAAATTCCATGCTGATAAAACCGCCGCCGATAAAGACTATTCGCGGGGGAAGTTGCTTGAGGTGGATAAAGTCATCACTCGTAATGGCCAAATCCGCGCCCGGGAATTCCAGCGGCGAGGGACGTGCTCCTGTGGCAAGGACGAACTTCCGCCCCTGCAACTCAACAGGATCGCCGCCATTTTTCACGGCAACGGTGTGCTCGTCCACAAAGGAGGCATGACCGGGGAAAAACTGAATCCCCATTTTTTCATAGATTCCTTTGTTGTTCCCGGGAATCGGGTCTGTATAGCTGTCCTTGAACGCCACAAGACCCGGCCAATTGGGCCTGGGTGCCTGGGTGACATCCACTCCATGACCATCCATGCGATGGAGAAAATCGAGAACCAGTGCCCCGGTGCGCAGCATCTTCTTCGGCGTGCATCCCCGAAGGGCACACGTCCCACCGGGAGGACGTGAATCCACAAGCGCCACCTTCCACCCCTCCTTCACACACCGCCGCGCCGGGAGGGAGGCGATTCCGGTACCAATGACTATAAGGTCGAATTGCTGGGAGGACATGGTGGGGCTCCCTTTCAATTTCAGGATGATGGATATACAACCCCATTAACCCAAGGGGTGACCTGAATTGTATCCCCAACCCCTACAACAAGTCAACAGGGTCCACATCGATTGAAAGACGGAGGCTTGCCGGGGGGTGCCAGGTGTCATCGCCGAGGGCCATGCGCAGGACGCGGGCGTTGTTCTTGTGAGAGGGACCGCGCAGGAGGAGGCGTTCGCGAAAACGGCCCGCAAGGCGCCGCACAGGCGCTGGGCCGGGGCCGAGAAGACGGACGTCACGGCAGTCGAGGCGATGGCCTGCTCTGTCCAGTATTTCCCGGAATCTTCGTGCAAACCGCCGCGTCTTGTCCACATCGGGATCACTGAAGGTCAGCGCAATGAGCCGCTGGACCGGAGGGAAGCGGAGCTTGTGGCGGCGGGTCATCTCGACTTCGAAGAAGCCCTCGTAGTCGTGCCTTGAGGCCAATTGTATAGCCGGATGATGGGACATATATGTCTGTACAAGGACCTCCCCCATGTCGGCGCGACCGGCCCGGCCGGAGACCTGCATGAGGAGGGAAAAGGTCCGTTCCTCGGCACGAAAGTCGGGAATGAAAAGACCGACATCGGCAAGAATCACCCCCACGAGGGTGACACGCTCGAGGTGAAGGCCCTTTGC
>JAFIGB010000393.1 GCA_020831705.1 Candidatus Sumerlaeia bacterium
CCTGATCGGCATGGGAAGCTGCGTCCTGAACCGCGCCGTCATCGGCGAGGAAAGCATCGTCGGCGCTGCCGCCCTGGTGGCCCCCGGCAAGATCTACGAGAAACGATCGCTCCTGGTCGGAAATCCCGCCAAACGGGTTCGCGACGTAACCGAGTCCGACCTCAAGGAAATCAACTTCTACAAGGATGAATATGTGAAGAACGGCGCCCGCCATGCAGCTGCCATTGCGGAATGGGTGAAGGAAAACGGACTGCGGCTTTGACGAACAACGCTGACAACATCCTCCACCGCCCCTGGTTTCCCTACGCGGTCTATCTGATTTTTTGCGTCGTGGCGGCCCTGTTCACGGTCCCCCTTTGGGGATGGACCTACTGGGATTTTGGCGACGGGAACTATATGTATATCGCCCGGCGGGTGCGCGAGGGTCTTGTCCTGTATCGCGACATCCTCGCGCCCCAGCCGCCCCTCCACACCCTCAGTGGCGTCGTCGCCCAATCCATGGGTGCCATGGTGGGGATCAGCGAGCTGACCTCCACGCGGATCTTCACCCTGCTTGTGCGCCTCACCGGCGGGTTGATGATCCTCATGCTGGGGCTGCGCTACTTCCGGTGTCCCCTTCGTGCCCTTGCCGGGGCGGCTGTCTATCTGGCCCTTCCCATCGGATTCTGGTGGTCCATTTGCTATCAAAGCGAGAACCTGGAAATTGTCTTCCTCGTGGCGGCGCTTTACTGCATCCTGAAGTGGGAGGCGCGGGGTGCCCTCATTGCCGGGGTTTTCAGTGCCCTCGCCACCCATTGCAACATGACGGGCCTCCCCTTCTTCATGGCCAACCTGATCTTCCTCTGCTTCCGAAAGATCCACCTGGCCCCGTGGTACGCGGGCTCCTTCTTCGTCGTCTATACAGGGGGCGCGGTCGCTGCAAACATCTGGACCAGCGGCTACTTTATCTCCAACGTGCTCCTCAATCAGGTGGGCACCTTCCCAAGGACGGACATCCTGTCCAGTTCGCCGAACCCGCCAAACAGCTTCCTCGGATATGTCATCGACAAGGTTCCCCGCGAGGCCTTGAAGGTCCTGGAAATCCAGGGAATCATCATCATGGCCGCTGCAGTCGGTGTCGCGGCGGCCCTCCTTGCCGCCCCCCGCAACCGGGAGAATCGCGACGAGTGGCTTCGCACCGAATTCCTCGCCTGGAATTTCATCGCCGGGCTCCTTTCCATCTGCTTCACCGCCAAGGGGGGCACGGTGAACTACATCTTCGTTCTTGGCGAACCGATGGTCGCCCTCTTCGCCGGGAGCGCCTTTGTACTCCTATTCCGCACCTTCCTGCCGCGCACGAAGGAGGATTGGAAGTCCCTCTCCATCCGGGACACCCGTGTCTTTCTCAAGGTGACCATGCCCGTGCTCGTCCTTGTCATCGCCTGGATACCATCGATGCGCAACATTGGATATACACTGACACAGGCCCAGTCGGAACTTCCCGAGGAGCAGGTCATGCTCATACGCGGCATAATCCAGGAATACGCCGAACCGGGCGACAAGATCCTCGCCCCGCCCTTTTATGCCTTCCTCACCGACACGGTCATTGCGGGCGAATTGGCGGAAAACTATATCTGGCAAATCAAATGGATGAACGAGCGGTTCGACGAGGCAACCTACGGAATTCCCACCGATGAAGCCGTCGAAAAGTTTGAGGAAATCGCCGAAATGCTCAACCGCCGCGAGGTCGCCATTGTCCTCCTCGACATGGCACAGACAGGCCGCGTGGACGTCATCCAGCAGGCACTTCAGGAGCATTACAAACTGGCCGAGAACCGCCCCCTGCGCACCCGCAACACCACCCTGGAGGTCTTGATTCCGGCAGACAGACGCATCACCCACTGGAGGCTCAGCGAGTGAACGGTCGCATCATCATCGCAGCCCTGTTCCTCTTTGCCACCGTGCTGGGCATCATCACCTACAAGTACGTTCCCAACATCATTGTCTCCCACTTCATGGCAAAACCGGGGCAGACCGATGAGTTCTTCGACACCATCGAGGAGGCCCTCCTCCGGTATCGGGTCGACCATGGCGAATTCCCCCCCACCGAGCAACTCGCGAATTATAGACGCCCCAACAAAAACATGACCCGCACCCGCGTCCCCGGCGTCACAACGTATAGACTGCCGCTCCTCACCAGCCCCATCGCCTACCTGGACCCGCGCAAACCCGGCGATCCCTACGCCATTCCCGAACAATTCTCCCCTCCCGGCTACATGACCGGAAGCCTTCCCGACCTCCCCGAATGGGCACTGCTGATATCTCCAGGCCCCAACCTGACCTTCGACACACGACCTCGTGAAATCAAGGAACTCGAAAACAGACAGGAACTGGAAGAATACCTCGCCCTCCGTCTATACGATCCAACGAATGGTCTGCGAGGCGGCGGCGATTACCACCGTCTAATCGCCCCAACAATTCCAAACCAATAACCCCTAATCACCCCACCCGTACTTTTTTCATCCTTCAAAAAAATTCCTTCATCCCTCATCCCTCATCCTTCATCCTTCCCTCACCTCGTCTCCCTCTCCAGAATCACCAGAATAATCCATTGTGCCACGGCATGGAGAATGTGGGCGGCCTCCTCCGGGTTTGCCTTGGCGTGATTGTCGAAATCCCCCTTGAGGAGACGCGTCAGCCGCGCATCGGTTCCGGCTCGGGCCGTGGCGCTGCGACCACGGCGGGCGAAATATCCCGCCTCCCCCACCAGGGCTGGTGCGTTGAGAATGGCGAGGCGCTCCCCCGGATTGGCCTCCTTGTAGATTTCCAGCGACCCCTCATGAAGGTAGTAAAAGGAATCGGCATGATCGCCCTCCTTGAAAAGGACCTCGCCCGGCTTGAGTTTTTTCGTGTTGAACCACTTCGAGACGAGCCCTTCCGGAATATGGTGACGGATCGCCTTGAGGACACCCTCGGGATCCTCCTCAATGCCCGCGACTTGGTTGCCGCCGGTATTGAGTTGATGGCGGCGGGGCGCCCGGGGGGAGTCGGCATCGTCCTTCCCATGCAAGCGACTGACGAGGATTCGGATGACACTTTCCAGGAGCTTGACCGTATCCTCCGGTTTGATTTTCGGGGTAACATCGGGATCGAGGAGATCGCGGGTTACTTCCAGGACGACAGTCTTGTCCTTCGCCCGTGCCGCAGCCGTCCGCGCCTTCGGCGGGAGGATCAGCCCCATCTCGCCAAAGAGTTCATTTTCTCCAAGGGTATTGAGAACCACATCACCGGAGGGCCCCTTGCGGAAAATCTCCACCGAACCGCTCATGATCAGGAACATTCCATAGGCTGGATCCCCCTCGCGAAAAATCAGTTCTCCGGCGCTGAGGAGCCGAATCGCACCAGATGTGCGCAGGAGTTCGAGGCAGGAGGCGGGAAGCATGTCGAGAGTTTTCATGAGGTGTTGCCCTTGAGGGATGAAAGCATTGGGCGAATTTTTAGGGTGGGATTTTTCGATTCGCAACGGAAAAGGGGGGAAACTGGAGCGATTCACAAAATCAAAATTCCCCTGGCGATGAGAAAGATTCTGCATCGCCAGGGGAAGGGTTTGTCCGCCATTAGATCAGTCCAGCAGGTCCATCCAATCGGTCACATCGGCGTCGTTGTTGCCAATCCACCAGTCGGAAAAGCTGGTGATGCCGTTGATGATGACCGGGTTGCTGCCGCTTCCGACGGGATAGACATTGATGAGGTTGCCGCCGCTGGTCTGGAACACGGTGTTGTGAGTCACGTCCAGATTGTCGTTGGCCGGGTCAAAGGGCCAGCTAATGGATGCCGTCGCGCCGTCTAGATTGCCGGTGATCGTGAGATACTCATTGATGAGCTTGGCCGGATCGAAACCATTGGGTGCGTTGTTGCCCGGTGTACGGGAAACGGTGAGGGTAACCGGGCCGGTCGTACCGGCAAGGGTGATCTCCACCACCACGTTTTGGGCGATGGGGAACAGGGCGATGCCATCGGCATCGAAGGTCACGGCAAAGTCCCCGTTTTCCGCGCTGTTGTACAGCACCGCAACATCGCCGGGGTCCTCCGCTCCGGGGGGGGCTTCAACATTGCCGGCATTGTCGATGGCAACGCTTGCGAAATAATACTCGCCGTTCGCAGCCGTACCCGACTGGGAGGGTGTATAGCTCCATGTGTTATCGCT
>JAFIGB010000399.1 GCA_020831705.1 Candidatus Sumerlaeia bacterium
ATCACCTACACCATGGAAGAAATCCCATGAGCTGTCCTTTCCACATGGGGCGAGTCCGCGCGGGAATCGCCCCATTCATCCATCGACTTTGAATCTATTTGGCTGGATCCTTTTTTTATTCGTGGCGGGGCAGGACAATTCAATCCTCTGGGTACCCGACGAAACGTATATAAAGATATACCCCGGCAGCGGTTTTTTCGTGTTTATTTCTTCCCTGCGCCAAGGATCGACCCCAGCGTTTTCTCCACCAGGAACAGTGCCCGGGGGACGTGGAAGCAGCCCTTGTACGGTCCGCCCTTGAAGCGGTGGGTTACATTCCCCATGCGGTCGAGATAGCCAAACCATTCGCCGTGCTTCTTGTCGCTGAAGTGTTCGAAGGAGTAGTCGTGAACGGTGCGGAACTTTTCGAGGTACTGGCTGTCGCCGGTTTCCTCGTAGGCCATGATGAAGGCCACCAGCGCCTCGCAGTGGGGCCACCAAAGTTTCATGCTCCATTCCAGCTGAATGGGTGAGTATCCCTCGCGGTCGAGGAAATAGTATATACCGCCGTGCTCCTTGTCCCATCCGAAATCGAAGGACCAGTCGATCATTTCCAACGCCATCTTGATGAGGGAGGCGTCGCCCTTGCGCTTTCCGTAGTTCATGAGGAACCAGCCCGCCTCGATGGCGTGGCCGGGGTTGATCAGGCGACCTTCGGGGGTGTCGACGGGGTTGCCGTCGGCGCCCACACATTCGAGGACCAACTTGAGCTCGGGGCGTACGTGTTTGCGGATCTGGCCCACGCACCACTCGCAGATGTCCTCGTGGCCACTTCCTCCCGGTCCGTTCAGTTCATCGACCAGGTTAAGGAGAATCATCGGGACCGCCAGGTCGATCGTCGGGGTGGAGGCGGGGTAGACAGGACGGCCAAGAAGGGAAGGATCCTTGGCGTAATCCATCACGGCCTCGAAGAGCTCATTGGCTTCCTCGCGGGCGCCCTCGTCGCCTGTTGCCCGGGCGTACTCGGCCATGGCCATGACGTAGAAGCACTCCGAGAACATCTTGCGCTGGAGGAAGTGGGGGCTGCCGTCGCGATGGAGGGAGAAGTAAACGCGCCGTGGATTGTCGGCCACGCGGGCGTGGTTGCGGAGGAATGTAGCCCCTGCCTTGGCCGCCTTCAGGTACTCGGATTCACCGCCCGGCCCGTGGAGGTCATTGTGGATGTGGGACATCATCCAGACCTGACGGCCCTGAAGCCACATGTGTTTTTTCGTATCGTAGACCTTCCCGTCCCGATCCAGGTTGTTGAAGAACCCACCGTGGAGGGGGTCGATGGAATGTTTCAGCCAGAAGGGAAGAACATGTTCGTAAAGCTCGGAGTGGTATTGGGACTGATAGGACTGGAGTTGGGTGGTGTCTGCGGCCATGGATGGAACTTTCATCGGGTGGGTTGGGGCGGCTGATGCCCGGGGCATGATGGGGGCAGTGGGGGAGTGGGGGTCAAGGACGTGCGGATTTCTGTTGCGTCGGTCGGTAGTGTGTCCTACATACTCCACACATGAGGCACTCATTTGGTTCCTACATCCGCGAACGCCGCGAGCATCTTCAGAAATCAAATCCCCGGGCCTTCACGCTCCGGGGGGTCTCCCGGGAGGTGGGTCTTGAGCCTTCCTACCTGAGCAAGATCGAGCGCGACACCCAGCCGCCTCCCTCGGAGGAAACCATCAAGCGCCTCGCAGCGGTTTTGGGCGAGGATGGCGACATGCTCCTCGCCATGGCGGGAAAAATCTCCACCGATCTCAAGGAGGTGATCTGCAGACGACCCCAACTTTTTGGCCAGCTCCTTCGGGAGTTGAAAAATCAACCCGACCACGCCGTCCTGCGCCTGGTGCGTGAAGTTCGCGACGGTGAATGGTAGGCAAAACGGAGGCAGTAAAATGATTGAATTGAAGAAGAACGAACTGGTGTTTTCCTTTCCGGAGGTGCACCGCCATGCGCGGTTGACCATTCATTTCCAGCGGACGCTTCGGCTTCCCGACAATGGGGAGTCGTATCCCCTTCCCCCCGGTCTGGGGTCGTTTCCCCTCCGCCATGTGGATGATCATCGCGATGCTGTTCCTGCGGAATGGGTTCGCCGTGGCGGGGTGATGATGCCGATTTATCAGTCCGAGGCGATGTGGATCAATTTCAATGCCCCCCATGATTACCCCTTCATGGTGATGATTGCGGCGGGGAAGATCAACGCGGTCAACGGGGAGATTTGGAATCCGAAGCCCACGGCTGTTCCGAATCAAAACTATCTCGCCGTGCCACAGCAGCCCTGGCTGGACGGCTTTGTGGTGGGGGGCGGAAAGGTCCGGCAATTTGTCGCCATGCCGTTGGGTGCTGGATATACAGCGGAGGAGCAGCTGACCGGTGCTGCCGAGCATGGTGGCGTGCAGATTGCCGTGCGGCCGCTGAAGGCGAAGTATTGGGAAGATTCAACGGCGGACTCGGATATCATGCTCCAGTGTGCCTTCGATAGCGTGTACTCCATGGGATTGGCCCCCGGAGGTTTGATGGAGCAGGAAATTTACGAGGATGAATGGAACGTGGACCAGTACGAGGAGACGGCTGGTTCCCGGTGCTTTGTTCATTTGTTGAACAGCACGCAATGGAAGGCGGTCACCGGGAAGGAGCCACCGGGTAAACCGCCCACCGCCCGTGACTATACAGCGGCGGGGATGCCGTGGTTTGATTATTACCGGGAGGATGCCAAGGCCGTGGCGGGTAATGAGCGTCTGGAGGGCTTGAAGAGTGTGTCCCGGATGGCCCGCGAGGGTGGGGACAGGAAGGTGCTTCTCGACCACGATGATGGGTTGTTTCCCATCGACCGCGTTGTTTCACTCCGTGATGGCCGGAAGAAGCCGGTTGTCCGGGATGGTAACTGGTAGGCGGCTTGGATGTCTAGCGGCAAAAAAATAAGGGGGAGGAGCCGTGGTCGCGGCCCCTCCCCCTCTGCACATGGAGGTGGGTGGATATTACGGATTAATGGAACATCAACCAGTTGTCGACGCTGGTGGGATCTCCGGGATCGCCGGGATCCTCATCTTCGGGATCAGAAATGATTGATTCCCAAGTGGTTCCAACGCGGATCTGGTCAACAAGGATATTTCCGGGGAAGGGTGCGCTGAACTGGCGGAAGGTGATCTGGCGCATGCCGTTTCCTGCCTGCACGTCGGGGCTGACACCGGTGAAATTCGTGTCATTTTCGGAGATGGCGTTTGCAGTGGCCGGTTCGGTTTCAGGAACCGCAGTATTTTGGAAAAGGAAAAGCTCGGCGGTGTCATTGCGCTCGCCGGGAACCTCGGTCACCTTGATGACAGCAAAGACAGGCTCATTGGGGGTCAGCGGGTTATTGATGTCGAAAATGGGTGGTGTGACGGAAACGGTGCCGAGACGAACACCAAGTTGTACTTCACCCATTTCGCCGCGGATGTTCATGACGCCACGACCGGTGGTGCTGCCGGGCAGATCGGTGGCCAGGAAGGCGCCGACGTAGGATTCGCCGTCTGCGTAGTTGGTTCCGTCATACGAAATTACGGCTGACCAGTAATAGGTGTTATTGTCGGCCGGTGTAAGGGCATCTGCGATTTCCGGGTCATCAAAGTCGAAGGGGATGCGGGCATCCTCTCCATTTTCACCCGTGAGGATGATATGATTTCCTTCTGCAGTGGGAAGGCCTCCGGCAGCGTAAACGAGCGGGCCGGGACCAACGAGAAGCTCGGGACCGGTGACGTTCTCACCACGTTCCAACCAAAGCCCCTGACCAATGAGTGACTCATTGACAGTAAAACCGTCGAAATCCTGGGTGGGAATGATTTGAAGACCCTTGGCTTCGTTCGAGAATCCCATGCTCATCGTCAGTGCGACGGCGGAAATTCCCGCGATAAATGTTTTTCTCATTTGACTTCTCTCCTGTGTGGGTTTCAGAGGTGCTGCCCGGGTATGTACGAAGCCGCAACAACCACCTTGGCCCCAGAATATTGGGTTCAGGGAATGCAGGTCAAGTGCGTTATCATTCCTAAAGACGCAAATTTTAATTTTTGTGCAAATCCAGGTCGGGATTGGGAGGAATACCCGGTTATTAGGTGGTTTGGGCTGCCCCAAGGACGTCTTCCATGGTGAATGCATACCCGTTTTGTGGGGTGCTTTGGTGTCGGGCAAGAAAGTCGACGGCCAGAAGAGTCCCTTCGGCGTAGACCTTTCGGCCATTAATCCGATGGGAAAAATCCACCGAAACGGAATGATCCGGGGATTTTAATTCATACCAATGCCACCCGTGGCCACCAATCGCTCCGTCAGGAACCCCCAACTCCCTTTGCGTTTTTTCCTCGCGAATGACAGAAATGGGTGGGTCTGCAGGTTTGGCGCCCAGTGCTTCCAGGTGGGGGAGGATCGCCCGGGCCGTGCCGCTGACGTCCTTCTTGGTGGTTTGGTGGGACTCCCGAATGGCCAGGCTCCAGCCCTCAAGGGCTCCCTGAAATTCCCGCGCCAATCGACCAAGGACATTTTGCAGTAAAATTATTGGAACTGCCATGTTGGGGGAAATGACGGCATTGACGGAGGAGGCCGCCACGAGACGACGTGCCTCCCCGGCGTCAAACCCGGTTGTCCCCATGACGAAGGGAATACCGGCACTGCAGTAGGCCCCAATATTGGCAAGGGCGGTATCGGGGGTGGTGTAATCCACGACAATGGGATCCTGAATGCCGGCTTCCCTGATTGCCTCCGGGAGGGCCTCAACCGTGAGTAGGCGGACACTGCATCCTTCCATAATATCAATTTCCTGCCCCTGACGGCGTGGGGAACCAACCGCGATCTGTGCGATCTGGTGGTGATTCCTCCATTTGTCATCGCGGGCAACTTCTGCAATTTCCCGGCACATGCTGCCGGGGACACCGGCCAGAATGATTGTCGCCATGTTATCTGTCTCTACCGTCCCGTGTCTTCCTTGATTTCAGTCAGATCAATGCCGAGTTTCTCGACTTTTTCGTAGAAATTCCGGCGGCTCATCCCGGCGCGTTTGGCGGCCTCGGAGACATTCCCCCGGCAGGCCCGGAGGACGTCACGTAGGTAACGCGCCTCGAATTCGTTCCGGGCAGCCCGGAAATCACGGACTTCCTCCGGGGTGGTTGGTGATGATCTCATGGCCTCCGACCAGTCCATGTCCACCATCCCCTGGGTCACCCGTGAATCCAGAACCATCACCGATTCGAAGAGCTCCATGGAGAGAATGGGTTCATCCGTTAGGACGACGAGTCGTTCCACGAAGTTGCGCAACTCCCTGACATTGCCCGGCCACTTCTGGGCCATCATGTAATCCATCAGGGCTGGTTCGATCTCGTTGACGGTTTTGCCCTCCCGACCGGCAAATTCCTTTACGAAGGCCACTGAAAGAGAGGTGATGTCTTCGGGTCGCTTTCTGAGGGCGGGCATTTTGACGACCAGCACATTGAGGCGATAAAAGAGGTCCTCGCGAAAGGTGCCCTCCTTGACGAGATCCTCCAGACGGCGGTTGGTTGCGGCGATGATGCGAACGTCCACGGGGATGGATTCCACGCTGCCAACGCGGGTGATTTCCCGCTCCTGGAGGACGCGCAGGAGCTTGGCCTGAAGCCCGAGGGGAAGTTCACCGATTTCATCAAGGAACAGCGTCCCTCCCTGGGCGGCTTCGAAGACCCCGAGGCGTGCATCAACGGCGCCGGTGAAGGCCCCCTTTTCATGGCCGAAAAGCTCGCTCTCCATGAGGTGTTCGGGAATGGAGGCGCAATTGATGGCCTGAAACTTTTTCCCACTGCGGGGGGATTGATGGTGGAGTGCCCGGGCGGCCAGTTCCTTGCCGGTTCCACTTTCACCATGGATCAGGACCGCGCTCGCCGAGGGGGCAATCCGGGCAATCAATTGGCGGATGTTCTCCATGGAGGAGGAGTCTCCGAGCAACGCGCCCCCCGCCCCTTCTGATTTGGAGGCGGCCCTGGCTTCGCCATGATCAAGACGCCATTTATCCGCTGCATTGCCAACAATGGAAAGAAGTCGATCGGTATCAAAGGGCTTGGTGATGTAATCGAAGGCGCCCGCATGGACACATCGCATGGCGCTCTCAACGGTTCCGTAGGCGGTCATGAGGACCACTTCGGTGCTGATCTTATCGGTCCGAAGGGATTCGAGAACCTCCTCGCCCGTCATTCCCGGCATGCGGAGGTCCGAAACAAGGACCGCCACCTTTTCCTTCCGAACGTGGGAGAGGGCCTCCCTGGGATCGGAAAAGGTGGTGACCTTGAAGCCCTCCATGGTGAGGAGTTTTCCGAGTACCTTGCCCATGTTTTCCTCGTCATCAAGGACGACAACCTCAAGGGCGGTGCTGCGGGGTTTGGTCATCGGGGCATGCCCTCCAGCTCCGCAGTCCCGGGAAGAATGAATTCGGCAACACGATTGTGGAACTTGATCGCCAGGCGGGCCTCGATAAAGACATCATCATCGCCGTATTTTTCGGAAAGCACCTGCCCCTCGCGGTGGAGGAATGACATCAGGTCGGAGCGCTCATGGGGAATTCGCAACTGGATCCTTATCATTCCCTTCCCGGCAAAATCAGCAAGCTCGCGGACCAATGCCTCCACCCCTTCACCGGTTTTGGCGCTGATGATCACATGGGGCTGGGCGATTTTTTTCAGGGACGCCAGGGCCATCTCGTCCTCCACGAGATCCAGCTTGTTGAGGACGAACAGCATCGGGCGCTCGTCGGCCTTGAGCTCCTTGAGGACGTTCAGGGTCACGGTTACATGCTCGGCGGCGTTGGGGTGGCTGGCATCCACGACATGGACGAGGAAGTCGCTGACCTGGGCCTCCTCCAGCGTGGCCATGAAGGCATCAACGAGCATGTGGGGCAACTTGCGGATGAAACCCACGGTGTCGGTCAGCAGGAGGACCTGATTGTTGGGCAACTCGATGCGGCGGGTGGTGGGGTCGAGGGTGGCGAAAAGCTTGTCCTCGGCGAGAACCCCGGCCTTGGTGAGGTAATTGAGGAGGGAGGATTTCCCCGAGTTTGTATATCCGACGATGGCGGCGGTGGGTACGGGACGCCGCCCCCTGCCCTTGCGCTGGGTTTCGCGCTGGCGACGGACGGTTTTCAGGTCGCTGCGCAGCTTGGCAATCTGGTCGCGGACGAGACGGCGGTCGACTTCGATCTGGGCCTCACCGGCACCACCAATAAACCCGCCACCACCACGCTGGCGTTCCAGGTGGGTCCATGCCCTTTTCAGGCGGAGGAGGGAGTACTGGAGGCGGGCGAGTTGAACCTGAAGACTCGCC
>JAFIGB010000403.1 GCA_020831705.1 Candidatus Sumerlaeia bacterium
CCATCGCCTCGGCCACGCCCACACCGAAATTTTCATCCTTCGAAGGGAGGGCAAAAACCTTCGCCGCCGCCATGGCACCCCACTTCAGGCGACCTGCGATAAAGCCTGTAAAGAAAACCTTCGAATATCCTTTCGCGCTGCGTCGGAGATCCTCCCTCATGGACCCATCCCCTGCCATGACGAGTACCCACCCCTGACTGGGCAACTTCGATCGAATGAAGGCGTCCAGGACCAGATCAGGCCGCTTTTTTTCCGTAAACCGCCCCATGTATAGCACCACCTTCGCCGCGGCTAGATCCGGAAAACGTGCCAGAAATCGGCTTCTCGATTCCTCCAGGTAGTGCGGTGTGGGTACAGAAACACCGTGGGGGATGGTGACAATATTCGAACCGGGGAATGACCCGGAAATCCACCGCGACTCGCTTTCCGCCGTGGCCTGAACCGCAAAGGCCCCCATGAGATTCTTCCGTGTGGAAATCCGGATCATCCACTTCTTCAGGAACAGGGAGCCAACCTGAAGGGAGTAGGCATTCAATCCTCCTGCCGGTCGGAGTATATACGGAATCCCCAGACACCGCGCCACCCTGCAGGTAGCTTCCGTAAGATGGGAAAACAGCCCGTGCACATGAACAATATCCGGTCGTGTATTGTCAGCTTTCATCAACTCTTCAAGGCGGCAGACAAGCAGGGGGACAAATCCATACCGCCGCAGGACCCCCGTTCGACCCCATGCTTTATAGACAAGAAAATCTTCATTGGGAAGGGGGTACCTGCGCACGAACAATCGCAGGAACCGTTCCTGATCCATCCATGGTTTCATCGCCTGAATGTCGGTTGTTGCAATCATGGGTCGAAGCCCGGCCGCCACCTGATGGCGCACCAATTGGCGCAACGCTTCCGGTGGGCCGCCCGAGCGGGGATCCAGCGAATGAATGACGTGGAGCACCCTCATGGGGCAACCTCCACGCGGGGACGTTTTCGGCGTACCGCGTCGCCCTCCGCTTGCCTGGCCTCGTCCTCCTGATTCTTGATGACGTCCGCTATACGCATGAGGTGTAGAAAGTACGCCACCTGGATGGCAGCGGGAACGCTTCCCCAGAAGGCGAGGGACTTTGCGGAGAAGACAAGGCCCATCGACCAGATTCCCAGCCAGAACGCAAACTGGGTGCGAAGCCATTTCTCCCGGGTGTTCAATGTATAGCGCAGGAGTTGCCACCATACAATCAGACTGAAGGCGCTCCAGAGAACAAGGCCGACGGAACCGGTGCGGGCCAAAAACGCCGCCGGGGTGGAATGTACGTGATGGCGTTCGCGTCCGCCCCGCGCCTGCACAATCGCCCCGAGGCCAAGCCCTGCCACCCAATCAACCGGGTTTTGTCGGGCATTGATTGTGTCGAAAACGCCGAACACCTCCCCGGCACGCCCCCCGCCGCCCGGTGCGAGATCGCTTCCCTCGCGACCCGACAGGTCATGGACGGTTTCCGCCCACCGGCGCTCGATGGATATATGGGAATGCTCCACCAACTCGGGACGATACTGCATGGCGATATAGACAAGGATCACGCCGCCGAGGACCGTCAGCGCAATGCGGAAGGAACGGCGAATTCCCGGCTTCATCGCCATCGCCACCGCAAAAACCATGATAATTCCCGCCCATGTGCTGCGCTTCGTCGTTAACAACGAGGCAATGACAAGGATTGGAAGCAGGAGAATCTCCCACGGTGAAGCCCTATTCTTCAGCATGATGTAAAAAATCGGACCCAGCGCCGAGTCGATGGACATCTTGTCCCGTGCACCGACAAGGATATTGTGATAGACAATAAGACCCACACTCAACAGCGCGGTAAGGATCATCAGCCCGTATAGCCAGCCGAACACCACCTTGGGATTGGCCAGCGGACGGCGTGTCATTGTGAAGTAGGTGATTGGCAGGATCGTGAGCAGGAATAGATCCCCCAAAACATAAGTCATCGGCCAACTGTTCACCACGCCGATGATAAACCATGCCGGCGCCGCCCACAAAATCGCCTTGAGTGCCCAGTCCCAGGGTGCCTTCGAACGGGGTCGCCACCAGGCGGGAACGCGATGGGTCCATGCACTCGCGCCCGCAATGACGAGGAGTAGCGTAAAGAACCCGGCGATGACCTTGCGCAATTCCCGGGGTACTTCCGGCTGCCCCATCACCTGAATCCAAAAGGAGTCAAAGAGTCCACTCATCAGGAGCGCCGCCGACAACATCATGACAATCGCCAGCTTCCATTCCCATGGGAGGCGTTCATCAATGGGGTTCAATGATGGCGTGCTAGGAGGAGGCATTTTCCTGCTTCCCGCCTGTATAGATTTCGATCAGTTCCCGCGCATGGGCCCTTCGGTCGAATTTCTCCACGTGCACACGCGCCGAATTGGATAGACGATGGCGCTCCTCCGCGTCCCCGGCAAGGGCAATCACCCTCTTGATCCAGTCGCCCGGATTATCAAGGGGGGTTGCCATCGCCGCATTTTCCGGAGAAAGGACCCCTTCGAAACATTCCAGAGGATTGGCAATGCAGGGAAGGCCGGACGCCTGAGCTTCCAGAAGTACGATCCCGAATCCTTCCCAAAGGGAGGGCATGAGGAAGAGGTCAAGAGCGCTGTAAATCGAATGGCGAAATTCGTCCCGCCAACCCGGGAATATAACCCTGTCCTGAAGGCCCATCCTGTCAACAAGCCCCTTCACTTCCGTCTCCCCATCGCCGCTTCCTGCCAAAACCAACCGTGCATGGGGAAGGCGTTGGAGAATTTCCGGGAATATCCGTACAAGAAATTCCTGATTCTTTGCAGCGGAAAATCGACCGCAATGACCAAGTGCGAAGTCCGTCTCCTCCAGATTCAATTCGCGTCGCATCTGACTGCGCGAACATGTCCCTTTGTATAGTTGTATATCAATGGAATTTGGTAGAAGCACAAACCGCTGGTCCTTTTTCCAGGTACTTCCAAACTGGGAGTCGAGCACCGGCCTGCTGACACCCAGAATATTCGTGGCGTACTTGAGAACAAGTGCCCGGAGCATGGGATCGGGGAGCGAACGAAGCCCTCCCCGGGCGATATTCTGGTAGTGGGCCACGCAAACAGGAACACCGTTCCGTGCCGCCAGTGAGACGGGCAGGGCGCTGTAATGACTGCTGCGTTGCACATGGACAACATCATATTTCGCGTCCTTCAGCAACGTTTCAAAGCGACGTAAAAATGTCGAAATATTCCGCGGAGAACAGGTGGCGTGGACGGTAGCACCCTTCCTGGCGGCATCATCTGCCAATTCACCCATTTCACTGCTCATGGTGCAGATATCCACCCGATGACCCATTTCCACAAGGGATTCCGCCTCCTGGAGGATCATCTGCTGGATGCCGCCGGGACTCAGGGAACCACAAACGAGAAGGATCCGCAATGGCTTCATCGGCGTTCTCCCTTGTTCCCTGCATGAAGGGAGCCACGCTCATCAGGTATATACAACCAGACAACCACCGCCACAGTGGTCCCCGCAAGGGCGCCTACCAGTTGCGGCACCTTGTATTGAAGGAGCTTGTATATCCGCCCGACCCGTGAACCACGGGATTTCATGATCGTGGTTGCAGGGCCTCCCGTTCCTTCAGGAAGATAATATTCCCGGCTTCGTCCTCCAAGAAGGAGGCCGATCGCCCTTTTCATCGTTTGGGTTTGGCGGCGGTATGTATATCCAATCCACCCGGCAAACCCAACGGCCAGTAGCGTCGACAGGTTCTGGTCCCGACCCCGTCGAAATCCAAGGGGAAACGCGCTGGCACCACCTTGACGCGTCCCCCCGGCCGGTGCGGAATGATGAACGACGGCAGCCCGGGGTTCGTAGGCGCAATATCCCCCGGCACGCTGCAACCGGGCGACGAGCTCAAGATCCTCCCCATAACCGCGGAACCTTTCGTTGAATCCACCCACCTCCAAGAAACGATCCCGCCGCACGGACATATTGCAGGTGATGAGATGCAGGGCATTATCAAAGGGGGTCGTTGTATAGCACACGGGAAGTTCCGGCCAGTGGGCGGCCTGCGTGGTCCCAAAACGCGCAGGAACCAACTTTTCCAGCCCCTCTTCAGACCAAATTATACGCCCCCCAACGGCGGAAATCCGGGCGTTTGTATAGCATTCAAGATGGCGCTCAAACAAGCCCTCCATGGGGGTGATATCATCATCGAGGAACAAAAGGATCGGAGCACTGGATTCCCGGGCGCCCGTATTCCGCGCCATGGAGGCGTTGGGGATTTTCTGGCGGAAACAGCGGATTCGGGGATCCGACGTAATGGAATCCAGCTCCTTTTGTATATCAGGGGGATGGGCGCCTGTTTGATCAACAAGGATGACCTCAAAGCCCTGACGTTCCCGCGTAAGGAGCGCCCGAAGCGTCCGAACCAAATGCGCCCCGCGATTGTAGGTTGGAATGATGATGGATATAACCTTGTTGTCTACACACGGTTGTGAACCGGCCAGTTGCAGGCCCGCCAGGTCACCGCCAACATGTCTATTTCGCCAAGCCTTCCACACCCCTTCCAGGGCACCAACAAACCTTCCCGCAAGAGAGGGAAGCCGCCCCCCCTTTGGAGCAGTAATTGTCGCTTCATGGTTGGACCCTGCATTCTGGCGCCGGGTAAATCGACCAAGCCATCGCATTGCAATGACCTCCGAAGCGTGGAAGAGCGTCAATCCGTGACAAACAGCAAAGTAGTAGTTCCGCAACCGTGCCCGCGAACGGGAAAAAGTGCGCTCGTTTCTGTCTCGGCATCCTCCAAATTCAGCAACCCGGTGCAGCAGATGACATTTGGGATCGTAGACCGATGTATAGCCAGCCCGATGCAGACGCCCCGCCAACTCCATATCCTCCCCGAGGGCGCTTCCGTCGAACTGATGGCTGAATCCTCCCAGACCAAGGAGGGTTTGACGGCGAAAGCTCATGTTTGCACCTACAAAATGGCTGGGGTTTCGAAGGCGCGTTCGGAATCGCATCGTTTGAAGATCCAATCGTCGGGCCGCCTTCTTTCGGGGTAGGTCGAGGGTTGGGCGATCACTGAATTTCTCCCCGGGATGAAGAATCATTCCCGTTACCGCATGTATATCAGCCTTTTTGTAATGGGCTGCATGGCGTGCCAGAAATCCATCCGGGAGCAATACATCGTCATCCAGATAGAGAACGATCCCGCCCTTGGCATGGAGGAGGCCGATGTTGCGTGCCCGGGGCAGGTTGGGAATTGCCTCCCTGATCCACCTGATCCTGCCCGTTGTATTGAGTTCCTCCAATTGCCGGAAAACATCTTCTGGATGGGCGGGTGTTTGGTCGACAATCAAAAGCTCAAAGCCATCGTAATCCTGGGACAAAATGGATTCGATTGTTTCGAGAAGCATGGTTCCCCGTTCGAAGGTGGCAACAACGATGGACATTGATGGCTGGTGGTTCGTCATGCGCAGACCCACCTTGCAAGGAATGTCCATGGCCGGGAAAGGGGCGCGGGCATTAATTTCCGGCAGCGAAGGATCATGTCCAGTTCATCCGCACCAAGGATGGGAAGAAGCCTGAGTAGAATGATATACACGGGTGCCGCAATAAGGATGGAGAGAAGAACCTTGCCAAGATCGATAAAAAGCGCATTGACCGGTCCGCCGAGGATATACAGCGCGGTCAATGCGGAAATCCCCGCCGCAAGACATGCCAGGAGCATCCTCGCCGTGGGAAAGGGCAGGTGCCTGCGTGTTGCCAGAAAGAGAATCGAGGCGACAACACATCCCCCCTGCATGATGGCGTTGCTGGTCGCCGCTCCGAGGGCTCCCCAGCGTGGTATGAGGAGAAAGGCGACGGCGATGGTCACCGGTGCCGCCAATGCGGAAAGCACGAGGTGGAAACGATGGCCATCAAGGGTCGGCAGAAGCACACCACCTGCGTAGTTCAGCGCAAGGAAGAGGGCGGGAATCATCAGAAGTTGAAAGACAGGAATGGACGAATACAGCGATGCAGGAAAAAGGACATGAAAGACATGGGGCGCAAAAACCATCAGGTAAATCACAACAAAGCAGCCCACCGTTCCCGACAACGTGGTGGCGGTAACGTAGGCCCTGCGGATGCGAACCCGCTCATTGGCCCCATGGAGTTCCGCAAAAGCGGGTGAGAGGGCGCCCGTCATGGCCTTGGTGAGGCGATTGGGCAGCATGGAGAGTGAAATGGCGAGTGTATAGAATGCAAGCTGTTCGGCCGACGCCGCTCCCGACCATGTCCATCCGATGATAAAGACCTCGACGTAATTCCACGTCACGAGGGACAGGAATCCGGCGAGCCCCATCGTTGCCCCGAAATTGACGATTCGTGACCGGAATTCCTGAAAGATCCCTCCGGTTTTTCGTGGACCCACCGCCCCGGACATCCCCGACTTTGTTCCCGTCGCAAGGAGGGCCAGGTAGATCATTTGGCCAAGTGTATAGACGGAGAGGGCCGCCAGCACGTCCGCTCCGAGGAGAAAGAGGGAAAGCAGTCCTAGAATGCGTACCACCGCGCCCACAAACACCGCCCTGGCGATGGGACGGAAATCCTGGCAGCCCCGGAGGTAATTTTCAAACACCACCGCGAGGGCATTCACAGCAAAGGCAATCAGCACCACCACAAAGGGCGCGTCCATCCGCACCCAACCCATCAGTCCGGGAAGGACCGCGCATCCCACAACGAGTCCAACCACAACGACCTGGAATCCAAATGCCCAACGGAAAAGTTGCCGCGCGGCCGAGGCGCTTTTACGTCCCCTGAGTTCGGCAACAAATCGGACCAGCACCTGGGGAAGGAAGAATACCGCAAAGGCACAAAGCCACGAATAGACACGGAACAAATACCCGTATTCACCAAGGGCCTCCACCGACAATAACCGCGCGAGAAGAATGGCCGTCAATACACCCGCCACGGAATTGAAGAGAAAAACACCCCCAAGGAGAAGTGAATTCCCCAGAACGACATCACGCCGGGACGGGTTCGGATTAACCTGGGGAGAAGGGCTCAACATCCTGCCCTCCATTTCTCCACATGGCGTGTATATAGATTCTCCAACATGGGGACGACGATCTCCGTGGAAAACGTGGAGGCAACAACCTCCTGGCACCGTTCCCCCATGGATTCCAACTCGTTGGTATCACCGAGGAGTGACAAAATAACCTTCGCCCACTCATCATCGTCGCCAACCAATCGCCCCAGACCGTGCTCGGCAAGATATTCCCCCGGGCCGCTTTCCTTCCAGGCCACGGGAACACACCCACATGCCATGGCTTCGAGGGCGACGAGGGAGAAGGTTTCCGCCCGTGCGGGAATGATGACGATCGCGGCCCTTGTATAGACACGGGCCAGTTCCTCCCTTGGTACGGTACCGACGTGGACGATGCGTTTCGCGAGGGATTCCTCCATGCCATTCAGAAAATCCACCACAAGTCCATCCCGGTCCTCCCCCACCAGTTCCAGTGTTGCCCGGGGTTCCCCCTCAAGAACCCGGCGAAGAATCGGCAACATGGTGTCCATCCCCTTTGCGCGACCGAGCCTGCCGACAATAACAAGACGCAGGGGGTCCCGTGCCACTTCCGAAGCCGGGCTGAAACGGTGTCTATCAATGAAGTTGGGAATGATGGTGCCATGATCCTTTAGGGACCACCTGGCCGTCGTGCGATCCTCCAGAAACCGGGAAACGCTGCTGCGTCCATTTGCCACCCGAAGCGCCCTTCCCTCCAGATGGCTGATCAGGCGCGAAGCCTTCCGTCCCGCAAGTTCCGACAACACACCAACGGACCCGTGTCCCCGGATTACGACCGGGCAGGGGAAGTCGGTGAAAAAGGCGGATTCACCACGATAATCGGGGGCCTCCACAATATCCAGTTTCCACTTAACAGCCAGGGACCGCACTGAATTCGCAAGCTTCCGATAACTGCTCAGCAGGGCAAGATGGGGGAAGCGACCAAGGGAGGGGCGACGAATGCGGTGCACATGGATGCCGTCCTCCTCTTCGGTGGCATTTCTGTCCGACCACCCAACAACAAAGACACGGTGTCCCCGTTGGGCGAGGGCGCATGCCAGTTCCCGTGTATAGACACCGATCCCTCCATGGGAGTCGGGCGGGAATTCGCTGCAAAGAAATCCAATGCGCACGGGCGGGCCTGTTTCACCGGGGTGATGGTTCATCCGGGCGAAAGGTTACCCCCGGCTGGAGGGGCGAATCAACGTCCTTTGCGACGCGACAAGCCGGCGGTTTCTTTCACGGAACAGGAGACCGAGGGCCAGAACGACCACCCCACCGAGGGCATCGGCCACGAAGTCGGCAAATTCGCTGCTCCGTCCGGGAACCCAGATCTGATGGATCTCATCGATGGCACCGATGGTGGCAGGAATCAGAAGCACCAGCCACGCTCCCCACCGGGGCCGGGGGGGCTTCACCGGATCCACGGGATAAATCGCCCGAAAAATGAGGGCGGCAAGGCCACTGTATGCCAGGAAATGAAGGACCTTGTCGCTCCCCGGAGGCAGGCGGCTCGGCATGGGAAGGTCGCTGCCGGGCGTCCCCCCAACATAGAGCAAAAACCCGGCATACAGAACCGCAAACGCCCACCAGAAATTCCGGGGAATTGAGATGACGAGGGAATTGAGCAGGTCGAGGGACCGACAAAGACACTTCATGCAGACTTTAGAAAACGCCGTTTGATTTCCGTCACCACGTTGGTTGTCGAGCGACCCTCCACCAAAGGCACCGTCAGCACCTTGCCGCCATTCTTGACGACGTGGTCATAACCGACAATTTCCTCGGGAACGTAATCCCCCCCCTTGAGCAGGTAGTGGGGATTGACCGCCTCAATCAGTGCCGCTGGGGTGTCCTCGGGAAAGGCAACAACGGCATTGACCGGCTCCAACGAGGCGAGCATGCGAAGACGATGGGCCAAGGGAAGAATCGGCCGCCCCATCCCCTTGAGGCGCTGGACGCTTTCATCGGTATTCACGCCAACAACGACAACATCACCTTCCGCGGCGGCGAAACGAAGGGTCTCCAGATGCCCCGGGTGCAGCATGTCGAAAACACCATTGGTGAAGACGATCACCTTCCCCTGGCGGCGGGCTTCCTGACAGAAGCGGGCGAGGGCATCCCGGGACTTGTATATCTTGCTATTCGATTTCATGGTGTGTCCTCCATCCGCTTTGGCTTCGGCGAATCTACACCCTTGGACGAGGGCTTTTTCCGTATTTTTTTCGGAGCGCGGCCCCGGCTTGCACCAACAAGATCCTGAACCTTCACGCGGATATCGCTCCCATCAGCGAACCCGATAAGGCGGGTGAGTACATGACGGGTCACCTCGCGGGTTGACTTCTGAATGGTGGGAACGGAGGCCCGATCACTGGTGGCGACACGGATGATAATACGTGGCCCCTTCTTCCCCTGAAGGGCGGTGCAGGAACGGACCCTCAGCACCTCGGGAACCTGTTCACGAATTTCACGAATGATGGCGCGCTCCACGGCTTCGGGCGCCAGACAGATATCCTCGCCCTCGGATCCCTTGCCAACGATTCCCCGCTCCAGACGGCATTCAACCCAGCGAAGGAAAAGGTAGGCCAGGGGGAGGAAAAGGCAAAGACCACCAAGTATCAGCAGGGGAATGGAGTCCATCCTGCCAAGGGGAACCCATTCGACGGCCCATGCGTAGCTTTTGCGGAAATTCTCATCCTGAAAAAGGAGATCGATTCCCACCAGAATGAGGGTGAGAAGAAGGAGGCCCTGAAGGACGAAGCGGGCGGCGCTGGTGACCGTTAATTTTTTCAGGCGGCTCACGGAAGTGAAGTCCTTTGGAAGGGAGGAGAAAAGCGGCTACCGGGATGAACGGCCCGGCATGATCAGTCCATCTGTTCCTTGTCTTTTTCCTTCCGGTCCTTGGTGAAAATATCAACGATCTGCACATTTACCTGGGTAAGCTTGATGCTGGCCATCCGTTCGACGGTGTCGCGAACATGGCGCTGGAGCTCGTTTGCCACCTTGGTCATGTTCTCGCCGTATTCCACGCGCACTTCGAGGGTCATTCCCTCCAGTGCCCCGGATTCGGGGTTCTTGACGAGACGGATGCCCTTCACCTGGTCGCGGGTTGCGCCGGGGATGTAGTCGGTAATGGCGAATTTGCCGACGAGGGTTACGCCCTCGATTTCAGCAACGGCACGGTAGGCGATGCGTGCGAGGACATCCTCGCGGATGGAGATATCACCCATGCCGCTGGCTGCGGTTTCGAGGGGGAATTGCTCCTCCTCCTTCGGTTGATTCATCAGGTTGGTTTCTTCAGCCATCGTCCGCTCCCATGGGGAGATTTTTCCTCACGCCGCGACATTACGGCGTTCCCGCCCCGGCCTCCAGCCTTATTTTTTCCAGACTTCAAGGAAATCGGTTCCGAAATCCCCTCGCTGGAAAAGCTCGTTGTCCATCACCTCAATGTGGAAGGGGATGGTTGTCTTCACGCCATCGACCACAAACTCACGCAGGGCGCGGCGCATCCGGGCAATGGCCCGCTCGCGTGTTTGGTCGTGGACGATCAACTTCGCAATCATCGAGTCGTAAAACGGCGGAATCGAATAATCCGCATAACAGGCCGAATCCACACGAACACCGATTCCCCCTGCGGGAACAAAGGCAAGCACCTTCCCCGGGCTGGGCATGAAGTTGCGCGCGGGATCCTCGGCATTGATGCGGCACTCGATGGAGTGGCCATTCATCTTAATATCTTCCTGCTTGTAGGCCAGCTTTTCCCCCGAAGCCACGAGAATCTGCTCGCGAACGATGTCGATCCCCGTCACTTCCTCGGTAATGGGATGCTCGACCTGAACGCGGGTGTTCATTTCCATGAAGTAGAAATTCCCGTCCTTGTCGAGGAGGAACTCGACGGTTCCCGCACCCACGTAACTGACGGCATGGGCGGCCCGGACGGCGGCCGTACCCATTTTTTCCCGCAATTCCTCGTTGAGAACGGGGCAGGGTGCTTCCTCGATGAGCTTCTGGTGGCGGCGCTGCACCGAGCAGTCACGCTCGCCCAGGTGGATCACATTTCCATGGCGGTCACCAAGGATCTGCACCTCCACGTGCTTGGGGCGAATAATGCACTTCTCGATGTAGACCTCGCCATTGTTGAAGGCGCTTTGGGCCTCGGCGCGGGCTGTATTGAAGGACTGGATGAACTTGTCGGCGCTGGGAACCATACGCATCCCCTTGCCGCCGCCACCAGCCGATGCCTTGACCATGACGGGGAAGCCGATTTTTTTCGCCAGGACGAGACCCGCCTCGGCGTCCTCGACCGGGCCATCGGATCCGGGAACGGTGGGGCACCCGGCCTCCTTTGCCGTGGTCTTGGCCATCGACTTATCCCCCATGCGGCGGATGGCATCCGCGGAGGGACCAATAAAGGTAATGCGGCAATCCTCGCATATTTCGGCGAATCGGGCATTTTCGGCCAGAAAGCCATAACCGGGATGGATGGCATCGGCCCCGGTGACTTCCGCGGCGGCGATGATGCGCGACTCGTTGAGGTAACTTTGGCTGCTGGGAGCGGGGCCAATACAGAGGGCCTCATCAGCGGCGTGGACATGGAGGGAATCGCGATCAGCCTCGCTGTAAACCGAGACGGTGCTGATACCCATCTCCCGACAGGCGCGAATGATTCGCAGGGCAATTTCGCCACGATTGGCGACCAGAACTTTTTTGAACATAATTGGGTGGCCCTTAGGACGGCTCGACCAGGAAAAGCACCTGGCCGTATTCAACAGGCTGGGCGTTCTCGACGAGGATTTTCTTCACATGGCCCCGACATTCGGCCTTGATTTCATTCATGAGCTTCATCGCCTCGATGATGCAAAGGACCGAATCCTCGTCCACCTTGTCACCGACCTCCACATAAGGCCGTGACCCGGGAGAGGCGGCACGGTAGAAGGTACCCACCATGGGGGAGGTAATTTTTTTGTAGGCGGGATTGTCCTCGTCACGAACGGCTTCAGGCGTGGAGGACGTCGCGGCGACCTCATTGCCCGGAGCATTGGGGGCTCCATTGATCTGGGCCACGGGTGCCTGGGCAACAACCTGGGAGGCCCGATTCGCCACAACACGAAGACGAGTCCCCGACTGCTCCAACTCGAATTCCTCGATTCCCTTTTTGTGGATGACATCGAGGAGTTTTTCAATGTCCTCACGCGAGAGGGCATCATTCGCCGAATTGGCCGCTGTTTTCCGTGTCGCCATGAATCACGATCCCTGGGAAATAATCTGTTATTAACCGGTGGCAAACTCAGTTGCGCATCCGGCCATTAGGTGGGCAGTCCAAGCCCTACTGGGGCAAGGACTTTGTCCCCGGCAGGGTATCTCGCAGGAGACTCGCTTCCGGATGAGGAGTTGCAGATCAGGCAGCCCGAGTGGTCGACACCGTCGGTATTTTTATGCGCAGCACGCGAACCGTCGACATCGGAGGAGAAGGATCGCCCCGCATGATTCGTTCGACGGACCGGGTGTTTACTCCGTTGCCCTGTTGACGTATCCCGTTGTCGAAATCAGCAGGTCCCCTGCAATGGGGAGTTGATCATCACTTACTTTGTTTGTCGCTGGCCTTGGTTGACTGAATAAGTTAGGGGTGTTTTTCTGTTCTTCCATTCTCAGGGCAATCAGGTCTGCGGAGTCAATGAGGCCATCCCTATTCATATCAAGGGCAACAGCCTCATCCTCCCCGATTCGCTTTCGGCCAAGAATGACCCGCTCCAATTCCAGCCTTTGCTGAAAGGTTTCGGTGACCAATGGAATGAGGACGTAGGGAAGGACAAAGCTGTCTGTTTCGAGAAGGATAAAGCCCGCATCAGCAAGGAGGGCCTGCGTATTAAAGTCCAGGTCAATTACCCATGAGTCACCGGGCTGGATCGTGCCCTCCCCGGCAGGGGGAAAAAACTGGGTGAACTGCGAGCCGTGGAAGGTCATCACATCAAGAACACGAAGGGGGCGGTTGGCGTTGGAACCGACGTTTATGTTCAGGTTCAAAGTCGAGGTCGTGGCCGTCTCGTTGGACAGATCGTTGAGGAACAAGTCAACCCGGCCAACGGTGTAACGTGCCCGGTCGAAGAGGTCGCGGTAGACCTCATTGATGGAAAGAATGCCGTCATTGTTGGCATCGAGTTCCTCAAAAGCGTCGATAATGGAGGGGTGATCGGTAATTTGCCGGGCATCATCAATGGTGAGGTGGTAGGGATCACCGCTTCGGTTAAGCTGAAAAAAGGCCAGGAGAAGATTTTCCGGAGCATGCACTTCAGCGGGCGATCGCACAATCACATCAACCGATGGGGAGCGTGTTGTCACCAGATCGGCGCTGTCTGTAATTCTATATTCAAAGCGCCCTGCTCGGGAGAAGGGAATCGCGTTGATCGTCAGGGTGGTGGACGTGTCTTCCGGTATCAGCATTTCCTGATTAAAATACCAACGACCGGTACCACCGTCCGGTATGGAAAGGGTCGAGGCAATCTCCACGCGCTCACCCTCCAACACCTCGATGACATGTCCGAATTCCTGATCGACAAAGCCGGAGTCGGGGCCGATTTGCAATTGGGACGCCCCCGATGGGTCTAGATGAACGCCAAACCCACCGTTGGGAGTAAGGGACTTTGAAGTTCCCTCGCTGATCCTCGTATCAGAAACGCTGACGTTGCCACTCCGCGACAGGATTGCGGACTTGGAGTTGTCGAAGAAGTCAGAATTATAGACACGAAAGCAGTAGGGCATGCAGCTACCATTGAGAAAATTGAGTACCAGGCCGTGGCCGGAATTTCCATGTACCCTCATCAATCCAAAGTTGGAATCGTTGATTCTGTCACCCACAACCCGAAGGCCATCACCCGGGAAGTTCTTCACGGTGAACCCCGCTATACGTACGCGCTCAGAGGCGATGGTGAGGCCGGCTCCTGTCTCGGTCATGAGTGAGCCGTCAATGACCACTCCTCCGGATGCAAATACGGAGACTGGCCCGCGGGTGAAGGGAGGCAGCTCGGTGAGCGGGCGGATGGTCTCGCCACTGATCATAATACTGACCGTTGCCCCCGGGGGGGCATTGTTATTGGCAAGAATCGCCTCACGGAGGGAAATCCTTCCGTCGCTTCCTGGATCGAGAAGGAGCCCCATGGGCGTCAGGTCGGGCGCATCAACGACATCACTTCCCGTGTCGACCGAAATGAAGTTAAAGGCGGTGACAGGGGTGACGGCGAGCAGGAACGTGGTGCAAATAAGAATTCTGGTCAGGGAGCAAAGTTGGGGGATGAAGGACATAAAGAGATAGGCTTTCTGAGTATTACAATTAACAGTAGTTAAAGTGGCGGGAAATTCGCCCTGGGGGCAAGCGCTAAGGACCTTTTAGGTAAGTCACCTAGTTGCTTTAATGCTTGTTTACACCAGCGATCAGGCTGAGAAGGAACCTGCAATGCTCCTGCCGCTTTCCCGAAGTGCATCTGCGGCGAGATGCTCTTCGGGAAGCATTCGGCAGGTTGTGTTCCCGAAAATCCTGTTGGACGAAGGCTCCGTCAATCGCCCCCTAGAAAATAATGAAGAGGTCCGCTTCCACCGGGATTGGCGTGGGCGTTGGGGTCGGGGAAGTTGGAGAGACCGTGATGGATCCTCCGGTCAGGGTCGCCTCGATATCATCGAGCAGCGCATTCATGACAAGGGTCTCCTCACCCGGTTCGACGAGGAACTCGAGGTTGGACGAGCCCTCCGCATTGGCCGCGAAGGTCAGTGTGCCCACCAGGACATCCTCCCCGGAAAGGGGGGACGAGGAAAAGGCAAAGAACTGAACCTTGTTCCCCCCGGCCGCTTCGGGGTCGATGGTCAGGGATTCATCATCAAACGCATCGGTGTTGGTTTCCCCGCCAATAAAGGTCAGGACGGCGGCGTCATATTCCAGCCAAATGGCCGCTCCGGAGGGGGTGGCGCTATTTGGGGCAAGGCGCACCTCAACAATGGCCGCTCCCCCGGCTTCCACCGTTTGGGAGGCGGGTGCCAGATAAAGCTCCGGGAGGACCCCCGGTGTGGGAGTTGGCTCCGGTGTTGGAGTGGGTGTCGGCTCCGGTGTTGGGGTAGGAGTAGGGTCCGGCGTAGGTCTGGGAGTAGGCTACCGAGTT
>JAFIGB010000472.1 GCA_020831705.1 Candidatus Sumerlaeia bacterium
CCCCCCCCCCCCCCCCCCCCCCCCCCCCCCCCCCCCCCCCCCCCCCCCCAGCGATACCTTCCGCCCGCCCTCCGGAAAAAACTGGAGGAAGGGCGGAAGGGATTCAGACTGATGAGGAAGGGGTGTTAGCGGCTCATCTCAAAGACGGGCCTTGCCTCTACTTCCTCCTCTTCCTCTTCGGCTGCGGAGTTGGTGGCGCGGGCGGCATCAGTGGCCCGGGGCTGCGTGGCGCGCGCCTGCTGCTGACGACCCGCCTCGGCCACGGCATCCTTGATGTCGCCCACCGAGCGGGAAAGGCGATCAATGGAAGTGGCGATTTCCTTGTTCGAGCGGGCAATTTCCTTCAGGGCTTCTGCAATCTGGCGGTTGGCCTCGGCCACCTCCACCGTCGCATCGCTCGAGGAGCGGACGCTGCTGGAAGGTGTGAACTGCTGGGCAACCAGGGTGCTGGATACCACAAGGCCAATAACGACAAGCACCAGCACGGCATACGAACGAGCATCAAGCTTGGGACCAATCATTGGTGATACTCCCTTTGTTTCTGGAATGGTGGAAAACCATCCGGTGTCGCGGCCATTGGCGCAGGTCCGCCGGGGGAAGTCAAGCAGGGTGGCAGGGGGCGGGCGGGGAGTTGGTGGGGAGAGGGGCAGGAACTGGTCACCGGGTACCCCCCCCAACAATGAATCAATTATCCAAATACACCGCGTTCAATGAACTGGCGGCCTCACTTCAACAGGTTGCGCATCGGCCAATAAATGTGGTTGACAACAGTTTGGCTGTTGGGCCCAACTCCTTGCTGGACATTTTCGCTCCCGGAAAGGATGAAGCAATCTCCTCATTATCCAGAATTCATGCCCCTTTGCCAATTGGCTACACAACGCTGAAGGTTGATGAAAATGGATTTTTCAGGTGCAGCGATCATTGGGTCGCGTATCGACAGTACCAGAGATAGGCCGGAGGCCTTGATTCTGATAGCCCGGGGTTGCGCGGCAACGCGCTACCCCGGTAAAACGTATATAAACCAATACCGCGGCAGCGGTTGTTTCATGAGTTGATCGGTTAGTACCCCCGAGAGAGGCAACCGCTGCCGCGGTAGCATTTTGGGGGACTTTTCCCGGGGTAGGGTTCTTTCGAACCCAACCCCAGGCTGCGAGAACCAAGCGCGCTGCGCTAATATTCTTATCAGATTCCGAGTTGGAAGGATGGAAAATGATTTTATATCTCGCGGATGGGCAGGATGAAGTAAACCGTAGGTTACCCGGAATTCATGCACCTTACCAATTGGCTATACAAGTTTGCAGATCACTCCAAGGGACTCGAATCCATATTGTAAGGCCAATTTTATGAAGCCATTCCATCTGCTGGCATCCACCTTTTTACTCCTCTCGACCATGATGCAATCGGCCCCTGCGGAGGCGGATTCGATTCTGGCCCGAAACAGTGCACTCATGGAGGACGATTCCCCATGGGTCTACAATATGAAATCTGAAACCATCCAATATACGCCGGATGGCAGGGAATCAAAAGTGGAATCCACCAGCGCAAGAGTGGAATATCAGGGCCGGAAGTATTTTGCCGAAATTGAAGTGGCTGTATATCCCGACGACGACCTTGGACGATCGGAGCCAGAAAGACACAGGTATCTGGCGGTTCGCAATGGGGATGAATTCTCCATGCGGCCCGGGGATTCCTCCGGGTATTCTGGAACAGTACATGTTTATACACTGGATGATGAGTCCATTTTGACGGTGGAGGATGCACAATCCAGGGGCACCCCATCATACGTCCATCTGGAAACGAGATTTCGGGCCTTGCAGCATGTGTTCAGTCATTCGCCAATTTCACCGTTTCACAGTGCGGAGTTTGAGATTGAACGTTTTCCCGCGCGGGTACCGCGCAGCACCGGTGAAGTCCTGCTGGAAGATGAGGAGGTCATCTACGAATTCAGAATCACCCCACCGGGGGAGATACCCTCCCATTTTTCCGAGGAGCGCCGCCGATTGTTTCAGCAGAACATGGAGCAGGTCGGGGAGGTTGTGCTGAAACGTGTTCGTTTTGACAGGGAAACGGCGGCCATCGTGGCGTATCATCAAAGTTTTCCCGTTGGAACCCCTCACCTTTGGTATGAGGTCCGTGAGAGAACAGAGGATGGATTCCCGCGCACCGTGGTGGAGAAACGATTTCACCCCCGTCCCCCCGGCCTTCCCCTTTCCCCGAATATCGAGGATCATCCCATTGCACTTCGAACAACCTACACCCTGCTTGAGAGAAAGCCATTGGAGGCCGTAACAGCAGCCACCTTCAGTCGCGCGCGCCTTGATCTACCGGGTGATGACATCCTTGCGGTGGTTTATGAATCAAGAAATGAAGTGGCTGAAATAAAGGCTCTTCGTGTTGGTGGTGAAGAATATCCACCTTCCCAAGCACCGACCGAAGCTGACTGACAGGAATTTGCACGCGGGCGCTGACACTGCTCTTCATCCCCATCCCCCCACCATCAACCTGTTTGACGTGTCATTGCTTTCTCACTGATCCCAAGGGATTGGTCTATTGCTGGATGATTTCACCGTCCATTCCACCAAACAAAGAGTTTGTCTTCAATACAAGGGTGCGTTACTGTATTTCCACCGATGGATGATTTCATCGGAAAGGATGAACCGGTAATGACTCTCAAGCCCTGGCAACGACATCTCGCACTGGCAATCACGGCCCTGCTGTTTACTCTTCTGGCGCTTTTGGCCGGGGCGTTTTCCCCTGTCCTTGGGGTGGTGTTCTTCCTCGCGGCCTTTGCTGCGGGGATGTGGTATGCCCTTCCCGAGGCGTCCGGGGACATCGCACGGGGTCGGGTGGATATTGATTTTCTCATGCTGCTGGTGGCGCTGGGAGCGTGGTGGTTGGGACATCCGGGGGAGGGGGCGTTTTTACTGGTGCTCTTTGG
>JAFIGB010000404.1 GCA_020831705.1 Candidatus Sumerlaeia bacterium
GCCTGCCGGGGCGACATCCCCCCCCCTGGAACCAGTGGACCCCAAATCACAGGAGCAGGCCACGCCCCACCTGGCCGCGTGTATACGCAAGGGGGAAATCTGATGGACCCGGATATACATCCCACCAACGGCAACGAGGGCGCCCTTCCCATCGGAACCATTGTTTTCGAAAACGTGGTGAAGCATTACGACATCAATACACGGGCCTCGCCGAGGGTTGGTGGCTGGCTGCTCAACAAGGCCTTCGAATACTTCCGCCGCGAGCGCTTTTCCGCCCTGGAGGACGTCTCCTTTCGTATAGAACCGGGGGAAATGGTCGGCTTCCTGGGTGCCAATGGCGCCGGGAAGTCAACGTGCCTCAAGCTCATTGCCGGCATCACCGACCCATCGGGGGGGAGGGTTCACGTCAGCGGCCCGGTGACCTCGCTCCTGGAGCTGGGCATCGGCTTCCACCCCGAGCTTACCGGCATGGAGAACATCTTCCAAAGCGGGATCATGATGGGCCTGACCCGCCGCCAGATCCTCGACCGCCTTCCCCAGATCATTGACTTCAGCGGGGTCCACGAGTTCCTCAACGAGCCGATCAAGCACTACAGCAGCGGCATGTATAGCAGGCTCGCCTGCTCGGTGGCACTCCACGTGGAGCCACGGATCATCCTGCTGGACGAAATTCTCGCCGTCGGCGACGCCGAATTCCAGACGCGCGCAACGGAAAAGCTTCTGCAGCTCCATGATACCGGCGTTACGGTGGTCCTCGTGACCCACGCAACGCAGACGGCACGGGAAATGTGCGACCGGTTGATCTGGATAGACAACGGAATCATACGCGGCATGGGCGATCCGGTGCAGGTACACGGCGACTATACACGGTTCATGAACCTTCGAAAAAAGGGGACCGGTCCGTTCCATTGTCCTCCGGACACGGGGGGCACCGAACATGCCCGAATCACGGCGGCGCGGCTGCTCGTTGAGGGCAGGGAAACAAACACGATTCAGACCGGCGAGCCGTTCACGATCGAGGTCCAGGTGGAGGGAAAGGTTCCCGCGGCGCGGCTTGGAATTGCGTGGCGCTGGAAGGACGGTTACCTCCTCAACGAGGATCTGTCCGAGCCGTTCGCCCTGGAAAATGGCCGGGCAACAATCCAGTATATCACCCCCGACACACGGCTGCTGAAAAGCCAGGTCGAGGCCACCCTGATCCTTTGCAGCGTCGACGAGACGGCGGTCTTTGACAGGATTTCCCCAGCCCTCGATATCAATGTGGAAACCGAGGGGTACGACCTTCCCGAGTTCCTGCTCTATCCACGCGTGGAGTGGGAAGCCACCCGCATTTCCTGACCTGTATACTCAGAACAGCAATGAATAGATATCGCGGACGTGTTCCGCTGTGAGCTTCCAGTCGAAGACCTGGATGCGCTGGTGGGCATGTTCCAGCAGTTCGGCCCGCCGCATCTGGTTGTGCAGCACCACCGCAATGCCCCGGGCGATGTCATTGGGATCGTCGGGGTCGGCGTATTCCGCGCCATGACCGCAAATTTCATCGAGTGCGCCCGACTGGGCCGACAGGACCGGTACTCCCGCCGCCATTGATTCCAGCGCAGGGAAACCGAACCCCTCATATTTCGTGACAAACATCATCGCCCGGGCACGGGCCAGGATCGCCCGCTTCTTCTGGGTCGGCAACTGGTCGAGGATCCGCACCCGCCCCTCAAGGGCCTCCGTCTTGATGACACGGCGAATTTCACGGAAGAAACGGTCCTTCTTGAGGATCATGACGAAGGTCGTTTCCGTGTCGCCCGATTCCTCCAGATAGCGGGCAAACCCACGCAGCTGCATCGGTATATTCTTGTTGGGCCGGGTGGAACCGTAATACAGGAGGTAGGGTTCCTTGACCCCATGGTCCTGAAGGATCGAGGCGGGGTTGCCTTCGATGGTGGGGTTCCGAAGGTCCGGCGCCAGGCCCGAGGGAACAACGAGGACCTTGGGAAGGTGGTCCGGCAAAAGTTCCGCAACCAGGTTCCGTGTATATCGGCTTGCCGTGATTGCCCAGCGCGAACGTGACAACGTGGCTGGATAGACACGGCGATAAAACGTGTTGTAGCCCCATTGCATGGGCAGGAGGCGGCGGCTGGAGAAATCGGGATCGACGAACGGCTGCAGGTCGTGGATCGAGATCATCAGCGGCGTGCGCATCACCATCGGCGCCAGGGGGAAGAGGCTGTGCATCAGGTCAGCCCCAAGGGCATCCACCGACCTGCCGAGGCGGAACATCGTCGAAAGGCTGATCGGCTGGGGACCGTAGCTCATCAACTCGAAGTTCTCGCCCAGGTCTATACGCCCGTGAAATCCCGGGCGCACGAGAACGGTGTACTCATTTTTCTGGTCAACGAGGGAAAGATGCTCGAGCAACTGCGTCGAGTAGGTGGCAATCCCCGAGAAGGTGCCATCAAGATAGCGGGCGTCGATGATGATGCGCATGGGAGGGGCCCTTTCCGGCGCGGCACGAAGGCTTTCTCAGTCCAATCATTTCACCGCACGGAGCCTAGCCGCCCTGTGCCCCCGTTGCCTGGGCAAATTCATTGGTCAGCCCCTTGCTCATAATGAACTCCGCACCCACGACGGAGGGGAAAAGCGGGTGCAATTGAACGCCAAAGGTACTCTTGAAGTTCTCGCTGATCTGGTCGCAGTGGGTATTGGAGGTCGACGACATCATGACGATGTTGCAGCGCATGTCCCAAATCAGCTCGGTGAAGGTGCTCCGCGGGGAGGTCTCCTTCAGCATCTCGATGGTAAGCTGTTCCTTGAGGGCCTCACGCTGCCCCTTGGAGATCCGCTCAATTTTCTTCTCCCTCTTCACGTCCTGAATCATCCCCTGAAGGCGCGCCCGAAACAACACCGTGGAGAAGGATTTCTTGTCCACCCGGTATCCCAGAAAAACGAGGCCATCCTGGACAAGGACATCCTCCCAGTTGAACTCCCGTTCCAGAAGGTTGCGGGGATTAACCCAACCCTGGGAAGAGACTTCGCCCTTGTTGTCAACAATCGGTCGCCACGAATAACGACGAATGGAAACCGTCGCGGTGCGGTCGAGTTCCTCGGGAATGTCGTCAATGACCTGATACCGGCGAACGGTTGCGGAACCTTGCATGAAACCCATCGGTGGGGATGTCCTTCGATTAAATGTGGGCCTGGCGGAACAGACCGGGAGCACGGCATACCCGCTCGTGATTATCAGACATGGGGCCGTGCGGGCGGGTCAAGGTGGAGGGTCACCACCCCCGCATCGCCAGCGCCATCCAAATGGGAAGGGCCACCAGCCCGGCCAGATTCGCCCAAAGGGAGAGCGCCGACGCCGTTTCCCATTCCCCGCCGAAGCGCTTCGCCGCGAGGGCAAGGTTCATTGCCGGGGGCGAGGCGGCCTCGAGTATGAGAATCAGCGCCAGCAATTCCCCCCCCGGAATCTGTCCCGAAACAAGGAGGAAGTAAATCAACCCCGGCATGATGAGGAACCGCAGCGCCACGATGGGAACAAAGCGCCGCATGGTCACCGCCCCGATCCGTGTCTGGGCAATGAGCGCACCCGTCAGGAGCATCGCAAGGGGTGCCATCGCCTGGCCGACAATCTCGGCGGCACCGAGGATCATGCGCAGGACAAAAATCGAGTCCGGCTCCCCATTCGCCGCAGAAACAAAGGGCGGAAAAAGGGCCAGAAGCGCCCCTCCCGTCACCCCGACCACCGGGCCGTTGAGAATCCCGGCGATTGGTTTGCGGAACGCCACCCTGCCCCGCCGGCGCCCCCGGAGACCCCCCCACCCCAGGGGCGATAGGCAGGGCTGGCTAGCCCCCCCCCCCCCCCCCCGACCCCCCCCCC
>JAFIGB010000408.1 GCA_020831705.1 Candidatus Sumerlaeia bacterium
GGGCATCCCCACATTATGCTTTGCGACAATATGGGGCCATCGATCTGCCTTCCCTCCAGGAAGGCACATGCCTTGACATTGCAACCAGCGGTATCTCGAACACTCCAAAATGAATATAAAAAAATAACCGTCCCCCCCCAAGACCGTACGCCCCTAAGGGGAAACAACATGATAGGCCCGGGCAACGCCCGGGTTTCTGGACGGCCATATAGTACAGCCCTGAAGGGGCGCCACACCACACACACAAACGCAGAACCGGCGGCCTGTCCCCCTGGGAACAAGCCGCCGGTATATACAGGACTCCGAACTACTACCAGGCAGGATCAGAACGGATCAGGCAGCGTCGTGGTGCGGAAGGAGAAGAAGAACAGGAAACGGTAGCGGCGGAAACGATGCTCGCTCGGCGTGGCCGTGGCATTAAAGACGCGCTTGCCGGTGTCGGACTCATAACCGTAGAGGGAAATGCGGCTGCGGCCCTTCTGGGTGTCCATTGCAAAAAGAGCAATTTCCGGTGTGTTGAAGGTACCGGCGCCGGGGACGGGGAGGGGGACGGCGGGAATACCGATGAGGAACTTGTCGTCATCGATGTGGGCGAAATTGATGCGCGGCTCGACCGTCACATCCGGCTCATTTTCACCGACAAGAACAAGGGCGTCAGCGCCGAGCAGCAGGTCGTGGAGCTCGGAAAGGATGAAGGCTTTTTCCGGTGCGGCAACGGCATCATCCTTGATGACATAAGACTTGGAGCCCATGTCGGTGCTCGTGATGGGGAGGCTGCGGATCGCTTCGCTGGCGGTCTGGGTGAGGAGGGCCACCTCAATGGCGGTCCGATCGGTGGTGGTTGTCCGTGACATGGCACAACCGCTGATTACGGCAGCAACCATCAGGGTTGCAAGAATCTGGAAAAATCTCATGGGAACGATACTCCTGGAGTGTGGTACTTCCCCGGGGGAAGTTTTTTGGTCATGTGTTACCCACGCCATGAGCTAGACACGGCGGGGGCGGTTCGTGGTGTAACTAAATATCCGTGGTCAGGCGGAGTCCTTGACCATGTGCACGACACGTTGCGGGAAGGGAATTTCGACCCCTGCTGCGTCGAGGGCTTCCTTGATAGCCTGCTGGTTCTTGAAATAGACACCCCAGAAGTCGGGGGTCTTGACCCAGGGGCGGACGACAAAGTCCACCGAGGAATCGCCGAGACCGACGACCTCGATGACGGGGGCGGGTTCGCTGAGGATACGTTCATCAGCGGAAAGCACATTGGCGATGGTTTGCTTCGCGAGGTTGATGTCCGATCCGTAGGAGATGCCCACCTTGATCTCCACGCGGCGGGTGTCCATGGTGGAGTAATTCACAATCGCCGATCCCCAGACGCTCTTGTTGGGAATCAGGATGCGCTTGTTGTCGGGCGTGGTGAGGGTGGTTGCCATCATGTTGAGCTCCTTGATGGTGCCCCCCTGGCCGCCAACCTCGACGTAGTCACCCACCTTGAAGGGGTTGTTGGCGAGAATCAATAGCCCCGCGGCGAAGTTGCTCAGGGTATCCTGGAAGGCAAAGCCGAGGACGAAGCCCGCCACACCAAGCCCGGCGATGAGGGGACCGACCGACACACCGAGGTTGTCGAGGATCAGCAACCAGGCAACGATCCAAAGCCCCTTGTGGGAGACGTTGACGAGAAAAGACTGAAGCAGGTCGTTGAGACGCTTTGATTTTGAAAGCCCACGGCGCAAAAAACGCAGAACGGTGTTGATGGCAATCCGCGCCACCAGAAGGATCAGAAGGCTGACAAGGAGCTTTACGACGAATGTCGCCCCGTTTTCGACGATCCACTGGGTGATCATCTCCATGGACCGATCCGCAAGATCGCTGGTTTCACCACCATTGGTGGCGAGAAAAATTAAGGGGTTGAGCATGAATACTAGAAACCTTTCGTTAGCTTCGCAGGAAGTTTTCTAATCCCTGCCGGATGGGGCAACTCAATACTTACCCATTGGACCGCCAGGCGTAATCTCGACAGATGATGATACATGTCGAGCTTCAGGGGCCATCCGTTCGCAACAAACGCACTCCACCCGATTTCCCAAAGAAAATCCAGAGAAAAAACAGGCACCCTCAAGAGACGCCTCAAGCCCCGGCAACGTGTCCTTCGCACCGAATGATTGTGAAAGGACACCAACACCATGATGAGAAACATCTTCGTAAGCGATATGCATTTGGGCGATGGAGGACCGCTGGAGGACTTTCTGGTTTGGGGCCGCGATCCCGAAGGCCCATCGCCCCAGGACCGACCGGCAGCCGTGGCCACCATGGGCGGACGTTTCGCCGCGTTCCTTCGCCAGCAACTGATCGACGCCACTGCATCGGGCTTCCAACCCCACCTGCTTCTGTTGGGTGACACCTTCGACCTTTGGCAGGTCCGCCGCCATCGCGAATCCGACGCCGCGGCCCTGAAGCGGATCCTTGCCGCCCATCCCCTTGTGCTGAAGGCCCTTCGTGACTGGCTGGCCGAGGGGGCACTTCTGACCATTCTGGTCGGGAACCATGACCAGGCCCTGGTGGATCGCCGCGCCTGGGCGCTCCTGGCGGCGCGACTTCCCGGGCTCAATCCCGATTCAAACGGGGAACCGGTCCATTGGTGGGTCGACGAGCCTGCCGGGATATACGCCGAGCATGGCAACCAGTGGGATCCGTTTAACCGCCTCGGTTCCCTGACAAATCCCCGCGCCACGTCGGTCGGTTACCGACTAACACGGACGGTGGTGAACCAGATCGAGCCGATGGTGCCGCTCATCGACAAGGGACTTGGAATCGAGGATATTCTTTGGAGCCTGTGGAACCTGATGGATTCGGATTTCCCTCTTACCTGGGGAGATCTTGGCGGGCAATTGATGCGTCTGGTGGGGAGGAGCCCCGGTCCTCGAAAGGAGGTTCACCGTGAAATCGCCGAGGTACTTCAGGGAAAGAAGGAGAGGCCGGATTTTGATCGGTTGGCAGCATCGCGCCAGCGTGTCTGCGAACGGGCCATCCGCCGCGCCCTGTCGAAACGGCCCGGTGCGACCCTTGGCGAACCACCCTCCCAATGGCGCTTTCTCGTCTCGGGGCACACCCACCAGGCCGACCACGCAAGGCGCTCCGTTCGCGGCAGGGAAATCGAGCATTTGAATTGTGGAACATGGACGCCCCGGTTGGAGCGCACCGCCGGTGGCCAACGCCGCATGGATCAAGTGCTGACGTATGTACTCATAGAGCCGGATCCCGGGGAGGGCTTTTCTGCCTCCCGTCGGGTGTGGCACCGATGACCGTGGTGTGGTGGACGCCAATGAGGGTGATGCCGGGGAAGGACTGACGCAGTTTTTTCTTCAGGAGGTGTTCCATTTCCTCGGCCTCCCTGGCGGACTGACTGCCGCAGATGCGGATCGTCAGGTCCACGTGTATATCCCGGGGGGTGCCGTGGCTTCGGATCCCCTCGGCACCAAGAACCCCGTCGATGGAGAGGGCAACACGCTCCACATCGCCGGGATCAAGTTGGACACGATCGGTAAACGCGGGAAGGTTCTCCCGAAGGATCGACCATGCCGCCATGATCAAAAAGACAAGCACCACCAACGCCAGGAAGGGATCCACCCACCACGCCATCCCACCGAGAAGGAGCGAACCAAGGCTGAGGAGGGTGACGAAACAATCGGAAAACGTATGGCGGGCATCCGCCTTCAGCAGAGTGCTTTGATGCTTCACACCCCGCCGGTATTGATAGAGGGACACGGCAAGGTTGACCACGATGGCGAGGACCAGAATCGTGGCGAAGAGAACGACATGGCTGGTCTCCTTGGGTTCGGGGGCCTCACCATTGAGGTTTGCACGAATAGCCGCAACGATCCCGCGGAGGATCTCCCAGCAAATCAGGACAATGCCGCCGCCGATCGCCATGGCGGCGATGTTCTCGAACTTGCGATGGCCGTAGGGATGGTCCTCGTCGGGTGGCTTGGCCGCGACAAAGATTGCCATGATCCCGAGGCAATTGCTCGCCCCATCGAAGAGGCTGTGAAGGCCGTCGGCGACGATGGTCAACCGCCCGGTCAGAATACCAACGATGATCTTCGCCCCCGCCACCGCCCAGTTGAAGACCAGGGTGATGAGGAAGACACGGATGACCGCCCGATCGCGGGTGTCAAGATTCTCCGTCGGCAGCAGGGGCATCAACTATTTGACCAGACTTTGGTAATGGAGGTCAGCGCAACCCCTGAAGGCTTTTCCTCAGGGCACGAACGTTTTCGCGCACCTTGTTGGCCCGGAAGACCGAAGAACCCGCCACAAGGACGTCGCTCCCCGCCGCCACCGCCAACGGTGCCGTATCAGGATCAATCCCCCCATCGACCTGAATCAGGTAGGAAAGGGCCTGCTCCTCACGAAGATGAACAAGCTCGCGGACCTTGTTGAGCGTCGACGGGATCAACTTCTGCCCGCCAAAGCCAGGCTCAACGGTCATCACCAGCACCAGATCGGCACTGGAGAGAAGTTCCTTCAATTCACTGACGGGTGTTTTCGGTCGCACGGAAATCCCCGCCTGAATTCCCTGGCGCCGTATATAGCGCAGGAGATTGAGCGAGTCCTCCCCAGCGGCCTCCACATGAAAGGTGATCAACTGCGCACCGGCAGTAACAAGCGGCTTCACGTAGTTGCGCGGATCGGTCACCATCAGATGGCAATCGAAGAACAACTCCTTGCTCACGGGACGGAGCGCATCCGCCACCATGGGACCGAAGGAAAGATTGGGCACGAAGTGACCATCCATCATGTCCAGATGCAACCACCGGCAACCTGATTGGCGCATGAGGCCAAGGGCCCCCTTCAGGTCGGTGAAATCAGCAGCGAGAAGAGAGGGGGCAATATGGACACCCCGGCCCCGGGCAGGAGATGGAAAATCCGCCCTATCTTGTTTCTTTAAATTTTTTTTCGACACGGTATGAACCCCACACGATCTCTATAAGAGACCGAAGGGTGGAAAATATCCCACCCGCAAGGCAAGGAGGAAAAACCAAGGGAAAATGCCTTGCACCCCGGGGAAGTCCCAATGATGACTACTGGATTATCTTCTGCGAAGTTGTGTCAGCGCCGCTTCGGCGCGGATGCCCTCGGGACTTTCCGGTGCCGAGGCGAGAATCCGTTCGTAGGTTTCCGCCGCCTTGCCACGTTCATTCGCCGCGGCATACGCATCGGCCAGCCCCAACAGGGCACTGGAGTTGCCCGGGGAAAGTTCCAGGGACTTTTTGAAGGCTTCCTCGGCCTCGTTCAGGAGGGAACGCTTTTGCGCCACCTGGGAGGCCCCGCTCGTCCCCCGGGCCTGCTGGACAAGGGCCAGGCCAAGATCGATCCAGTTGTTGGGGTTGCGCGGGGTCAACTCGCCGGCCTCCCTGTATAGACGGGCTGCCTGCTCGAAGCGGCGCGAGCGGTGCTCCACCCCGGCCTGCACCCGGATCGCCGTTACCAGTGCGGGGGAAAGATGGTCCCTGTGGGCGGGATGATCGCTGATCGCCGCACGAAGAATCTCGATGGCCTCCTCCGGTTTTCCATCACGGAGACGGGCTGTCGCCTTTTCCGTCAGGTCGGCAATTTCCGCCGGAACCCGATTGGAATTGGAGACCATGGGAACACTGTCACCGCCACCGGAGAACAATCCACCCACATATCCCATGGCGCGATTGACTCCGAAAAGGACTCCACCGGTGAGGAGAATTGCCAGGCAGGTGACAAATCCAACACGCACACCGGTGAGGATCGGCGCCCATTGAATGCCTTGAAGGGGGGAGGGTTTCTGCTGCCTTGTTTTGGCCGGGCGTCGGGGTGCGACCTCGACTTCCTCCTCCAGTTCCGGTTCCTCGCGACGGGAGCGCCTATGTGCTGGGCGTGCACTTCGGCTCGCCTCGCGCCGTTCACGGGCCGCGTGTCGCCGCTCCTCAAGGACCAGGGCCTGCTCATAGAGGGCATCCTCAAAGCAATCCTTCAGATCCTTGGAAAAGGGTGCCAGGGAAAGGGCCTTGCGGAAACAGGCAATGGCCTTCGCCGTCTCCCCCCTGTCGAGGGCATCAAGCCCGGCATCACGGAGGGCATTTACCTGACGGGAAATCTGGTCGGCGATATCGCGGGGACTTTTCTTGTCGGAGGTGGTGTTTTTGGAAACTTGAGGCATCGGTCAGCACCGGGAACAGAATCACAGCCACGGGAAGATGGAAAGGACGGCTGAACACTGGCAAGTTGAAAATGGGGGGAATTCGGATTTTTTCCCCGCCGCCCCCCATTTCCCGAATGCCCTTGCCCACTGAAAGACCCCGGTCATGATGTACAAACGCATGGAACTCCATGCGGAGACATCAAGGAAGAGGACGGGCACATGATGGGAAACAATGCCAGCACCAAGCGGGACATTCGCGAGGGCCTGGTGCTTTGCATGCTGCTCACGGCGCTCATAGACGGCGAGGTCCGCCCGGAGGAACGGGAGGAAATCGCCCGCATGCTCCAGACCGGGCAGGAATTCACCAGCGAGGATGGCGATGCCATTGACAAGCTCCTGCTGAAGGCCCGCAACGACATCGCGGAAAATCCCGAGGGCATCATGGAGACCATCGCCCGCTGCCTCCCCGACCAGGACTCCCGCCGCCGCGGCGTCGAAGTGGCGCTCCGGGTCATGACCAGCGACGGCATCGTCAGCCCCGACGCCGTGGCGCTCCTGCGCAATCTCGTCACGCACCTGGAACTTCCCCCCGAAACGATCCAGGAACTCGCCATCGTCGCCCAACCGCGCCTGATTCGCTTCATGATGATCTACCTTGTCTATCTCACGGCAACCGCCGACGGCGAACTTCACCCCTCCGAGTTTGAGGAAATGATTCCCTTCGTGCTTTCCCTTCCCGCCTTCAAGGGCGTCTCCACCAACCAATTTGCCTTCATTTCCCACTCGGTGCGGAGTCACTTCCAGGACATGAAGGGGGAATGGGGACTGGATTATATTACTGGAACACTTCGCCGCGCGGCGGAACTCCTCAACGACCCGACCCTCCCCGAACAAGCCCTCCGCCTCGTCGCCCGCGGCCTCTTCGCCGACGGGGTCGTCAAGGGCGAGGAAAAGGAGTTCTTCCTTTCCGTTGCCTCCAAGCTGAAGGTCTCAAAGGGCCGCGGAGAAGAAATCGCCCAGCAGGGAGTCGTGGGCATCAGGGGGTAGCAGCAGAATACCCGTCTGGAAATTACCGCCGGACGGGGCAATCCGTGTATATACACGCAAGTTAATGACGGCCTTGTGGGTTGACCTTGGCATTCCCCCATTTCCGCACGGCTAAATTTGTAAGTCAGGGGGATCGTGCTGGAAAGACGAGTACGCACGGCCTCATCCTGCTTTCCCGTACTCGGCATCGAACGCACGCAGGCTGATTCCCAGAAGACCGGCAGCTTTCGACCGGGTGATCATCTCCTGCGCCGCTGCCCGGTGGACGAGTTGACGGAACCGGGAGGAGTCCTCGCTGCCGACCCATTCTCCGGGTTCGTTCTTGTGCCAGTAGTTCGCGCTGTAATTCCGACAGAACCGCTCGTAGTGATCCTGGGTGATGAGCTCCAGGTCTCGCGCCCGACGCATGATCGCGCTGATCGAGACACCCCATTGCGCCTTCATCGCCTTCAGCTCGACCAGGCTGACCTGTCCGAAGCGCCGCTCACGACCGAACTCGCCGAGGAAGCGCTCCTTCGGCACCAGCATCGACCCCGCAAAACGGAAGCAGAGGCGCTCCTCCTCCTTCTTGTCCACGTCCTCCGGCAACCGCATCACGAGGTGTCCGAGCTCATGGACCGCAGTCAGGCGCTTGCGTGGCAGATCCCGGTCGAGCCAGTTCGCCAACACGATCACCGGTACATCTCCGGCCCAGCCGCAGAGGCCGTTAAAGCCATCCTCCGCATCAACCTGCTTCACCTTCACGCCGTGATCTTCGAGCAACTCATGGACGTTCGACAGCGGCTCCAGCCCCAGCTTCCACACCTTGCGGATTTCGGCGGCGGCCTTCTCGACTGCTTCCGGCAGCTTTGCAGAGTCGACCCTGGTCAGATCCACACACGGCAGGGCCAGGTTCTTGAGCCCCAGGATCGACTCAATTTCCAGGTAGCGCTCGAAAAATTCCTGAGCTTCCTCGACCACCTGATCCTGCTTTTTCTTGCCGAGGCTCGCCTTTCTCCGAAACTCGATCCCGGAAAGGGTGACGGCCTCGCGCTCGAAGAAGTAATCCGGGCGGACGCCCAGCGCCTTGGAGAGGGCGAGGAGGACCCCCGATGAGGGCATCATCTGCCCCTTCTCGTACTTGCCCAGGGCCGCGTGGGTCACCTTCCCGCCGAGATTGTCGGCCAGGGCACGAAGGGACAACCCGCGCATGGTCCGGGCGCGGCGAAGTCGTTCTCCGAAGATGTCTTTAAGGGTAGGGGTGTTGGTCATGGGTGCCACCTCTCCTGGCGGTTGACAGCGTCCGAAATTCCGGACTCCATGTCAACCATCAAGTTCACGCAAGGAAACCACCGCAACGATGTCCCGGGAGAAAATAATCCCGGACAAAGCGCAATCTCTGGCCGAAGAAAAAAATGTTTGACAAGGCCGTTCTCGGAAGTTTTACCTTCCCACCAAGAAGCTCACGTGCGAAATTTATCCAAAGTATAGGAGACAACATGCCCAACACTATTTTTGTTCCGCATATTTCCCTTCCACAACGACTTGGAATTTCATTCTGGGCAGTAGTTATTGCACTATTACTACTTCCGAGGACAGC
>JAFIGB010000421.1 GCA_020831705.1 Candidatus Sumerlaeia bacterium
GGTCCAGTGGTGGTTCATGCCGACCCTGGATCTGGATTCATCCGGGCTTTTTCGCCGCCGTGCCTTCCCCTCCTACCTCCGTCGGGTCCTTTCCGAGAAACCGGGGGTCCTCCCCCAACTGGCCCTCGACGGGTTGCGCACTTCCATTCGGATTCTCAAGGATCCCCACCTGCGCCACCGACAAATTGGGGAGATTCTGGAAGGACTCGGCTTTCACGGTGCCTTCTTCAGTCAGACGAACCGCTGGCACCATCTGGACAACTACGATCTTCGACCCGGCAGCGAGATGGTGCGCGACCTGAAGGCAATTCTGGAGAACCGGTTTCATGACGTGGGGCTCCATTCCAGTTATGGGACCCTTGACCGGGGAACAGGAGCATGGCGTCGCCAGTGGAGGAACCTGCGCACCACCGTCGGGAAGGTAAATCTTGTTCACCGCTCCCATTACCTGCGTTTTCCCGTGGGGGATCCATGGCCGTCGCCGGTGGGTCGGGTTTACATGGATTCCTCGCTGGGCTACGGGGGGCGGGAGGGATTTCGCCGTGGCACTGCTTTTCCCTTTCCCCTTGGTCCCAATGTTGTGGAACTCGCCCCGGTGGTGATGGATTCCACCCTGATCCATCATCGCGCGATGACTCCCGACCAGGCATGGGAAACGTGTATCAGGCTCCTCGAACGGGTTAAAACCACCGGCGGGGCCTTTGTTCCCATCTGGCACCCGAACAACATGGACGATTACCTTTTCCCCGGGTGGGGGGAGGTGCTTTACGATCTCTGTCGCGAGGCAGCACGACGGGGCGCCCTTTCCGAAAGGCCGGGCCTCCACGCCCGAAAAGCCCACGAGAAGCTCGCCACGCTGGCGGAACTCTTCACCAAGGAACACCGATGATTCACGAAACCGCCCAAATCCATCCCACTGCCGTGGTCGACGAACCGTGCGAAATCGGCGCGGAAACCCGGGTATGGCACTTCAGCCATGTGCGAACCGCCACCCGCATCGGCCATCATTGCAGCTTCGGCATGGGTTCCTACGTGGGCAGCGGCGTGGAAATCGGCAATGGTTGCCGCATCCAGAACCATGTCTCCATCTATGAAAGCGTGAGTCTGGAGGACGAGGTTTTCTGCGGCCCGTCGTGTGTCTTTACAAACGTGATCAATCCCCGGGCTGCCATCGATCGCAAGGAGGAGTTCCTTCCCACACGCATTCGCCGCGGTGCCACCATCGGCGCCAACGCCACGATCATCTGCGGAATTACCGTCGGGCGGTGGGCACTCATCGGGGCCGGCGCCATCGTTCGCCGCGACATTCCCGACTTTGCCCTGGTCGTCGGCGTGCCGACAAAGCGCATCGGGTGGGTGGGCATACGCGGCGAGACACTGCCCAATCTCGTCGTTGGCCAGACACATACATGCCCCGTGGAAGGGCACCAATACTTTCTGGAATCCGTCAACTGCCTGCGCCTTCTGACCCCCGAACCCGCCCCGAGGCATGTCTATCCATGACGACCAAACCCATTCCCGTTGCCATGTGCGGACTGGGTCGCTGGGGGCCCAACCTCCTACGCAACCTTCGCGAAAATCCCTGCTGCACCGTGGCCGCCCTCTGCGACCGCGACCAGGGCAGCCTCGATGCCACCGCACCCCTCCATCCCGGCGTTCGTGTCTATACATCCATCGGGGACGTCGCCGCCGATGAAGGAATCCGTGCTGCCGTGGTGGCGACTCCTGCGGGACTTCATCACGACCATGTTTCCCTCCTCCTTGAGTCCGGCAAGGATGTCCTCGTCGAGAAGCCCCTCGCGATGACCCTTGGGGAGGCGACGAAACTCGTCGATCGGGCGCGGGAGCTGGGTCGGATTCTCATGGTGGGGCACACGTTCCTCTTCAACCCCGCCGTTCGCCGCGTCAAGAGCGAGATAGACAACGGAACACTTGGCGATCTTCATTTGATCCTGGCGCAACGCCTTTCGCTGGGCAGCATCCGTACCGATTGCAATGCCCTCTGGAACCTGGCACCCCATGACATATCCATCCTCCTTCATTGGCTGGGGAGGCTCCCCGACCGGGTCTCCGCCCGGGGGATTGCCTTTCACGAGGGTCACAAACAGGAGGATATTGCCCTTTGCGTTCTCGAGTTTCCCGGCCGCGTGATGGCATCGATCCATGTGAGTTGGTTGAATCCGGTGAAGGTCCGCGAGATGACAATCGTGGGAAGCAATCGGATGCTCACCTACAATGATGTCAATACAGCGGAACCCCTCGTCCTTCATGACCAGGGCGTAAGCGAAGTCCCCCTGATGGACCCCGAGGGGAGCTTCGAGCGTTTCCAGCTCCAGGTACGCCGGGGGGAATCAAAGCCACTTGCGGTGGACCAGGCCGAACCCCTCGCCCTCGAAGTGGATCACTTTCTGGATTGCATCACAACCCGCCGTGAACCGATCGGCAGTGGCACCGAGGCGCTCCGTGTATCCAGCGTCCTGGAAGCTCTCGATCTATCACTCAAGCGGGGTGGTGAAACGGTCGTCCCACAACCTGTCACGGAGGGCGCCAGCAAATGAACCGGGTACCCTTTCTCGACCTGGCGGCATTGAATGGATCCATGGATCCGGAAATTCGCGCGGCCATGGACCTCGTTCTGGAACATGGCCGCTATATCAACGGCCCGGAGGTGGGCGCCTTCGAGGAGGAGTGGGGGCGCTACTGCGGAACCCTTCGAGCCATTGGTGCTGCCAACGGAACCGCAGCGCTTCATGCAATCCTTCAGGTGATGGAACTTGGCCCCGGCGACGAGGTCATCCTGCCGTCCCATACCTTCATCGCCACGGCGGAAAGCGTACTTCTCACCGGCGCGAAACCGGTCTTTGTTGATATACTTCCCGACACCTGGCTGATCGACCCCGAAGCCGTCCGGGAGGCAATATCCCCAAGGACGCGTGCCATCATTCCCGTTCATCTATACGGAATGCCCGCGGACATGGAGGCCCTCAATGCCATTGGCTGCGAGCAGGGTATATCTGTCGTCGAGGATGCATCGCAGGCCCACGGTGCTGTCTATAAGGGAAGCCGTACAGGGTCCCTTGGTCATGCAGCCGCCTTCAGTTTCTTCCCCGGGAAAAACCTGGGTGCCCTGGGGGATGCGGGTGGAATCACGACGGTGGACGAGGAACTCGCCCGAAGGCTTCGCCTCTTTGTAAACCATGGGCGCGAAGGCAAATATGAGCACGAAATCTTCGGCACGAATTACCGCCTTGATACCCTCCAGGCAGCAGTTCTCCGCGTAAAGCTTGCCGTCCTTGACGAGTGGAACGCCCGCCGCCGTGAACTTGCCGCCCTCTACCGCGAGATTCTTTCCCAGGATGTCTATACGGAAAGTGGCCTGGAAATTCAGGCCGACACAAAGGGCGCCGATTCCGCCTGGCATCTATTCGTCATTTCCATTCCGGGGCGCGACGCCATTATCGATGCCCTTTCCCGCCGGGGGATCTCCACGGGAATGCATTACCCCATTCCCTGTCATCTCCAGCCATCGTTGGCGAAGGTATCCCCCGCGATGGGCAGCCTTCCCGTCACCGAAAAACTTTGCAGCAACCTTCTGAGTCTTCCCATCTGCCCGACCCTCGACGCCGCGACCATCGAACATGTCTGCGACGAGCTGAGGGATATTCTGGAATCAAACGAGGTATCATCGTGAGAGCAGGCACCTGGATTGTCACCGGTGGCGCGGGTTTTATCGCCAGTAATTTCGTGCGGCTTGCCCTGGAGGAAGGGTGGTGCGAACGGGTCATCGTCTTTGATCTACTCACCTACGCCGGGCGTCTCGAAAACCTGGCGCCCATGATCGAAGCCGATCCACGGCTGGTTTTCGTCCGCGGGGATATCGCCGATGGCGAGGCGGTGGAGGAACTCCTCGATTCCCATCCGGCGGACATGGTGTTCAACTTCGCCGCGGAAAGCCATGTGGATAGAAGCATCCACGATGCGGCCCCCTTCGTGCGCACCAATGTCCTCGGCACGCAACTCCTTGTCTCCGCCTCCCGCCGCCACGGTGTCCGGCGGTATATACAGGTCTCCACCGACGAGGTCTACGGCGCCCTTCCCCTCGACGGGGAGGAACGCTTTCACGAGGAGCGCCCCTACGCACCGAAATCCCCCTACGCTGCAAGCAAGGCAGGGGCGGATTTCCTTGTCCTCGCCGCCCACCACACCCACGGCCAGAATGTCATCGTCACCAACTGCTCCAACAATTACGGCCCCTACCAATTCCCGGAAAAGCTCATTCCCCTGATGATCATGAACGCCCTGAACGGCAGAAAGCTTCCCGTCTATGGCGATGGTCTATACGTTCGCGACTGGATACACGTGGAGGACCACTGCCGTGCCGTCCGTGCCTGCGCCATTGATGGCCAAGCCGGCGAGACGTATTGCATCGGGGCTGACAATGAGCAGCCGAACATCAATGTCATTCGTCGCATCCTTGAGCTGACCGGTCGCGACGAGACACTGATTGAATATGTGAAGGATCGTCCCGGCCATGATCGGCGCTACGCCATTGACTCCTCGAAGGTCCACCGTGAAATCGGCTGGAAACCGGCTATATCCTGGGAGGACGGTCTTGCGTCCACCGTGGAATGGTACAGGAAAAACACAGCCTGGCTGGAAAGTGTCACCAAGGGCGATTTTGGCGCGTATTACGAACGCCATTACGGAGGGAAGTGACAGCCCTATCCCCTTGAGGCACGAAGCAGCCTGTCATGGATGGCGGTCCAGCGCGGCCCGACCGGTGGCAATTCGAGGACAATGCGCGTACATCCCGACATTTCCGCCCATTTCAGCGCCCTGTATAGCGCCCGGGCGTACGGCACCGGATCGGCAATGAGGACAATCCCCTCCCTGCCCCACACTTCCGCATCCCCCAATCGAATGGGAAATCCGTCAGGATTGTCTTCGATTTCACCGGCAATCAACTCCAGCGGAATCCCTGGCGCGTAATGGCGTGACATCATGCCGGGGCTCTTGTGTATACCGGCGTTTTCCCCCACCAAAGAAACGGGCACACCAAGGACGGCTGATATATCACCGGGTGTGACCATTCCCGGTCGAAGCACCCGGGGGGCTTCCTCGGTCAGGTCGAGAACCGTGGACTCAATGCCCACATGGCAGTCGCCGCCATCCACGACGGCGTCTATACGCCCCGCCAGGTCATCCATGACCGCCCGGGCACTGGTGGGCGAAAGGGCATTGCTGCGATTCGCACTGGGGGCTGCCAGCGGCACACCCGCCCGGCGGATCAATTCGAGGGCTACGGGATGGGCCGGTGCGCGAAGACCGACCGTGCTTCCCCCGGCAAGGGCCTCCCGCGCCACCGCGTCCCCCGCGGGAACGACCAGCGTCAACGGGCCAGGCCAGAAGGCTTCAGCCAGTTTGACCGCCATCTCCGACCAGCCACTGGACAGACCGGAGGCCTGCTCGGCGGACTCCACATGAACGATCAGGGGGTTGCTAGCAGGACGACCCTTCGCTGTATAGATTGCTGATACGGCCCGCCCATCAAGGGCATTTGCCGCCAGACCATACACCGTTTCCGTCGGCATGGCCACGAGTCCTCCCCGACGGAGTATCCCCGCCGCCGCGTCCAGGGACGACACATCCGCACCGAGAAGTCTTGTTTGACGATCATCAGCCATTTTTTTTCACCAGTGTCCTTTTCCTTCCCAGTACCTTCACCACCTGCTCCGCCTCCCTCAGAAGCGACATCGCACAATTTTCAAGTGAGTAGTTTTTAATACGCTCCAGGCCCTTCGCGACCATTTCCTCCCGGCGTGATTCATCGGCAAGGAGGGCGTCAATCCCCTCCGCCCAGGCCCTTGGAGAACGTGGGGGGAGATAGACAGCGGCATCCCCCGCAACTTCGCGCATGATCGGAATGTCGGAAAGCAGGAGCGGCGTTCCCGCGGCCATGGCCTCAATGACGGGAAGCCCGAAGCCCTCGCCCTCCGTTGGCAACGCAAAAATCGCCGCCCGCGACAACCAGGAATCCACCTGCGACTGGGAGGCAACGGGAACGATTTCAAGTGGCGCACGCAGTGCCCTGATCTCCTCCAGCTGCGCTGTCGACCTCGGCGAATATCCCACCAGGACCAGTCCCGGCGCCTGCCTTCCGGACAATGCCCGGGCGAGCACGATCTGGTTCTTACGCAACTCGGCGCTCGCCACACAAACCACCAGGTCCTCACGCCCACTGAGTGGCACCACACCACCCGTCCTTGCGGACAACCCATGGTGGACCACGCCCACCCTGGACTTGTCTATACCAAGCCGTCTCTGGCAACTGCCACATGCCGCATGGGACGGGAAGATCAACCGTTCCGCAGAAAGGACCGACATCCGCATCTGAAGACGGATAAACTCACGAAATTTCCGGGGATACGATTCAGGGTGGGACCACGCCAGGTCGTCATGAAACATCACCATGCGCCCCACTCCCCGGGGCACCCACATCGGTGCTGTATATGCAGGACCATAAAAGACATCCGCCCCCATGTCCCGAAGCAGGCGGGGAAGGCGCGTGTGCAACCACCATTCCCCCACGGGATGACTGGTGGGATCGGCCCATGACTCCACAAAATGAATGTGCTTGAGTGACTCCCAATGATCGGGAAACGTGGGATCGTCCAGTTCGCGCGACAAACGGATCGCCGTCACCTCCCAGCGACTTCCCACCTCGCCCCCCAGAAGTATATCCAACCCTTCCAACTGGCGAAGAATGGCGTTCCCGATACCGGTGGGAAACCTTCGAACGAATCGGGCATCGATGACCAGATGGCGCTTCATGAACGAACCGCCCTCCCGCGGAAGTGGAAACAACACTCCATCCGAGTAACAATCACTTCCCCGGAGTAAAGATACCGGAGGGACCAACAAACAGATCCCGAATCACCTGGGGTGATTTCGCATCCAGGATCGCCTCCTGGACCATTGGGTCACGCAACCCACTGACCAGACGGGAAAGCACCTTGAGAAACTCGCCCGATTGGGAGACATTGCAACCAATCATGACAACGATGTGCGTTGGCGCCTTATCCAGGGAGTCAAAGTCTATACCCTCGCGGCTCACACCAACAGCCATCACAAAATCCCGAATCGTGGAAATCTTCACATGGGGGATGGCAATACCCATCCCGACCCCGGTGGAGATTTTGCTTTCACGCTCCAATACCTTTTCCCGGAGTTGGGGAAGGTCATCCACCCTGTCGCTCCGCCCCATGAGGAGGATCATTTCCTCCAGAACATCAGGCTTATAGACAGATGTAAGCTCGGTGACTCGCTCGGTTGTGAGAAGGGATTCCAGATCCAGCGGCATGTTTCACTTCCCGTGAAGAGTTCGGGACGCCAAAGGCGATTATTGTGATCGATGATACCGCCCGAGGTCAAGGGATGTGACCCACCGCACGATGAATGATCAAGGTGTGGCGGGGAGAAATCAGGTCGTTCCTATTTCCACCGGAGCAATTGTGTGACCCCTGCCGGGGCCGGATGGGTCGTGGTCCGCGAACCCCGGCCTGGAAGGCCGGGGCTACGACTGTTCCGCCCCTCCCGGGGCGATTGGGCAGGTCCGTTTCCCGGAAGATCACCCTCCCCGCATGGCCGTCCCAACAATGATCGCCCGACAACAATCAACGAACGATTCACCATCCCTCCGGCGTCTTTCCAGAACAATACGTGCAGATCGCACGCCCCCCTGCCCGACACCAATACCGCCCGATTCCACCCCGAACCCTATTCCACCCGCCCCCGAGCGCCCCAAAGGGGCAACAGCATGACAGCCCCGGGCAGCGCCCGGGGTATGGCGTTGCGGAGGGAGCCAGCCCTGAAGGGGCGC
>JAFIGB010000424.1 GCA_020831705.1 Candidatus Sumerlaeia bacterium
TGCGAGCCTTCATCCGGGATTGCTTTCCCCTGCCGGTCAGGTGCATGATTTTCCCCGGAAGCTGGTTTTGCCCAACTTCCCCCTTCACTTTCCCCCGGGGAGAGACACCGTGTCCCAAGTTCTTCCGGAACAAAACACCCCACCACGCAAGGTTCCCCCCCCCCCTCCGGGTGTGGTCAAAAAGGTCCGCATCCATCATCTTCACCAGATGAAGGCCGCCGGACGCCCCATTGCCATGATTACCGCCTACGACGCCGTTATGGCGGGCATTGCCGACGAGGGAAGTGCTGATGTGATCCTCGTGGGTGACAGCGTGGGGACCACTGTTCATGGGTTCGACACGACCCTGCCCGTGACCCTTGAAATGATGATCATGCACACCCAGGCCGTTGTCCGGGGGTCGCGGCGGTCCCTGATTGTCACCGATCTTCCCTTTATGTCCTACCAGGTTTCCGAGCAACAGGCCATTGAAAATGCCGGGCGTCTCATGAAGGAGGGCGGCTCCTCCGCGGTGAAGCTGGAGACCTCCAACGATCGCACCCTCCCCTTTATTCGCGCCATTGTGGATTCCGGAATTCCCGTCATGGGACACATCGGACTCGTCCCCCAGTCGATCAACCAGCTTGGTGGGTATCGCGTTCAGGGGCGGGATCAGGCCGATGCGGGGCGCTTGATTGAACTGGCCCACAAGGTTCAGGAAGCAGGCGCTTTTGCCATCGTGCTGGAGTTGATTCCCTCGGAACTTGCCGCACGGATCACCAGCGAACTGACCATCCCGACCATTGGAATCGGCGCCGGACCGGAAACGGACGGGCAGGTTCTTGTGGTTAATGACGTCCTTGGCCTGACCGAAAACGCTCCCCGGTTTTCCCGCAAGTATGTGGATTTGCGGGCGGGGGTTCTTCGGGCGGTGAGGAAATACACCCGGGACGTCCGCGAGGGTCATTTCCCTGCCGAAGAACACGAGTTTCACTGATGACCACCTGCCGCACAGGCCTGCCGTTTTCTGCTGATGTATCCTTATTCCATTCCGTTGGAGCATGCCGTATATGACTGATAAAAAACCGGGCACGAAGACAATCCGGGCGGAAAATCTCGTGAAGGATTACGGGAGCAAGCGTGTCGTCAAGAACGTGAATCTGGAAGTCCACAGCGGCGAGGTTGTCGGGCTGCTCGGCGCCAACGGCGCGGGCAAGTCCACCACCTTCAAGATGCTGGTGGGCTTTACGAAGCCTACGGAGGGCCGGGTCTTTTTTGATGACCGTGAAATTTCCCACCTGCCCATTCAGGAGCGGGCGCGGCTGGGCATCGGTTATCTGGCCCAGGAACCAAGCATTTTCCGCAAAATGAGCGTTCGTGAGAACCTCATGGCCGTCATGCAGGCGTTGGGATATTCCAAGAAGGAAATACGCCCCAAGGTCAACGAGCTCATCGAGGAGCTTGGCATTGGCCATCTGCAAAAGAATATCGCGGAACGGCTTTCCGGCGGTGAGAAGCGCCGTCTGGAAATCGCACGGGCCATGATGACCGACCCGTCCTTTATCTTCCTCGACGAGCCCTTCACGGGGATCGATCCTCCCACGGTGGAGGACATCCAGGGCATCGTGCGGACCCTTGCCGACAAGGGCCTCGGCATTCTCATCACCGACCACAATCTGCGGGAAACGATGAAGATCACCGACCGCAGCTATATACTTCTCGAAGGTGAAGTGATCGTATCCGGCTCGGTGACTGAAATTGTCGCCAACGCCACCGTGAGGAAGAAGTTTCTCACCGAGACAATCGCCGAGGACCTTACACGCGTCCACGGCAACAAGCCCCCCTCCCCCGCCGAGGTTTCCCCTCCCGGAGAAAACACGGGCTGACCGGGGCGGCCCCTTAAAACGTGCCGCTTCCCTGAAATACAATGCGTGCCGGACCGGCCAGCGTGATGTTCTGGAAACCGCTGCCGGTCGATTCCAGGGTGATGTTCAGCGCCTCGCCCCCCGTGGGAATGACATCCCAGTCCTGCGGCCCCATCAGGTTCTTTTTCCAGACATGACAACAGACCGTGGCGACGGATCCCGTGCCGCAGGCCAGCGTTTCGGCCTCCACGCCGCGCTCATACGTCCGCACGTGGATGGTCCCCGGTTCCCTGACCTGGGCAAAATTCACATTGGTCCCCGCCGGAGCAAAAGCCGGGTCATGGCGGGTGGCACGGCCGCACTGATCGACCTCGACAAGGTCCAGATCCTCCTCCACGAAGACAATTGCATGGGGCACCCCGCAGAGAAGGAAGTCCGCCTTTTCAACAGGGCGGGCGGACCCGGTGAGGGAAACCTCCCGGGGAAGAACTCCAATATCGGGAAAGGCGATCCGCGCCCCACCCTCCACGAGGTCCGCGCTGTAGGGACCGGCGTCGGTCTCAAAGTGGATTTCATCCGAGGGGGTCATACCAAGGTGGTGAGCCAGAACAACGGCACATCGGGCGCCATTTCCACACATTTCACCCCGCGAACCATCGGCATTGAAATAGGCCATGACGAAATGTGATTTCTCGGACGAGGGAGGCAGGATCGCCAAGACTCCATCGGCCCCCACGCCATGCTGGCGATGACAAAGACGGCGAACCAGTCTGGCCATTTCCGTTGGCGTGGGAAGGCCATTTAACCGCATGTCGAGACCGACAAAATCATTTCCCGCTCCATCGAGCTTATGGAAGTCGAGTTTCATTGCGCTGGGGTCTCCGTGGTGGGTTCAATCATCCGGCGTTGGCGCCGTCAGGATGGTTGCCCCCATAAACTTTGGAGCGAAAGAGGATTTTCGATGATACGGTTGGCCCAGATACTTCTGATCATGCTGGTCATGCCCCTTTTCACGGCATGTATGTTTGTGAATATTCCCTTGTCACTCCCCTCCCGCGACTACCGCGAGGTCGTGGTCCAAGACGGAAGATACGATGAAAAAGTCCTTATTCTCGATATCGACGGGGGGATCTTCAGCGGCCCCCAGCAGGAAAACCCCCTCGGCATGGACCAGGACAGCATGGTCAATCAGGTTGCCGGGAAACTGAAAAAGGCCAAGGATGAGCGCAACCTCAAGGCCGTCATCCTTCGTATTGATTCCCCGGGCGGCGGCGTGACTGCCAGCGATGTCATCTACAAGATGCTTGCAGACTTCCGTCGTGAATCAGGCATCCCCATTTACGCCTCCATGCTCGATGTTGCCGCCAGCGGCGGGTATTACGTCGCCATGGCCGCCGACGAAGTGTACGCCCACCCGACCTCAATCACCGGGTCCATTGGCGTCATTGCGGTGATTCCCCAGCTTGAGGGCCTTGGCCAGAAAATCGGCGTCCACATGGAGATCATCAAGTCGGGGGATAACAAGGACCTCGGCGGGATCTTCAAGAACATGAGCGACGACCAGCGGCGCATCCTTCAGGGAGTGATCGACGACCTTCATAACCGCTTCATCGAGGTCATCAAGATCGGTCGCCCCAAAATGACCGAGGAGCAGATTCGCAACCTCGCCGATGGCCGGATCTTCACTGCCAATGAGGCCCTCGAACTCGAACTCATCGACGGAATCATGTATCTCGACGAGCTGATTGAACATGTCCGCCGCAAGCACCGCCTGCGCGACCCCCGGGTGGTCTTTTACCGCCGCACCGTCCGCGACACCTACTCCTCGGTTTACGCCCACTCCGGCAATATCCTTCCCAATGACGAAAGCCCCCATCGCATCAACGTGGGGCTGATCAACGTCGGCACGGGAAGTCACATGCCAGCACGCCCCGTCTTTCAGTACCTTTGGGTTCATTGATCGACGATTGATTGTTGAGACTTAATTGACACTTGCCTGCCGCACCCTCCCTGCGGCAGGCTTTTATCTTGGTTCATCTTGGGCCGGGACACCTTCAACAAAACCGAGGAGCGGATGATGAAACGCCTGGGACACATTTTCGGAATACTTTTGGCCGGGGCGGTGACCATTGCCTGCACCACCGGCACCAGTCCCCTTGCACCCGTCTCCCCTGCCGGTGCCCAGCCCACTGCCGCAGAAGTAACATCGGAAACCCGCACCCCCACACGGGAGCCGTTCCGTGTCCTCACATGGAACATGGAACATTTCGTGGACCCCTACGATGATCCCTACGTGGACAACATGATCGAGGACGCCGGGGGATGGAAGTCCGAGGAGGATCATCTCCTCATTGCCAAGGCCCTCAAACTGATGAATGCCGATGTCATGGCCCTTCAGGAGGTGGAAAGCGACCGACAGGTGAAGCTCTTCCTCGATACCTACTGGCCGGACCATGGATATAAGTATTACGCCGGTGTCTCCGACATTGAATGGTACCAGAACGTCGTTATTGCAAGTCGTTTCCCCATCGGCGAGATCGTCTCGCTGCGCGAGGTGGAGATGGTCAATCCCGTCTCGGGAGCAACGGAGAACAAGTACAACAACCGTCTGCTCTTCGCCGAAATCAAGCCCCGCGAGGATTACAGCTTTTTCATGGCGTGCCTGCACCTCAAGGCTGGCCGCTCCGACGTTGATATTGCCTGGCGCACCCTCCAGGGCGACCTCGTGCAGGAGACCGTTGCCCGCCGCAAGGCATGGGATCCCAACATGAACATCATGGTAACCGGCGACATGAACTTCATGTTCAACACGTCGGAATACGACAATCTGGTCAATCAGGGGCCGGTGAAGCTGTATGACCTGCTGGAGGACTGGAACATCGAACCGGTCGTCCGTGACAACCCACGCAATTCCCGCATCGACCACATTTTCGTCAACGGCAACATGCTCCGTGAATACGTGGAAGAAAGTGCGGGGCTCGCCCAGCCGCTGTCCTTCCATGACCTCGTTCGTGTCAGCGACCACTTTCCCTACGTGGCGAGCTTCTACCCCGAGGACCTTTGATCAGGCCCCCTTCAGGATCGACCGTGGCCCCGCCAGCCGGAACCTGATTC
>JAFIGB010000427.1 GCA_020831705.1 Candidatus Sumerlaeia bacterium
CCAAACGCATCCGCTCACGTCCCCACCCACGCCTGGGCCCTGCTGCTCAACCCATTGGCCGGGCGGAAGGGATCAAACAGATCCGCATGCCAGTTGCCGCTGAAGACATACCCTGAAGGGCGCCCGTATATTCCACCGGGTGTGTTGACGGATGCAGAAAAGCCATCCCAGAAGACGTTGCCTTCATCTGGAGATCCACCAATGACGAAGGGGAGTCCCGATCCGTGGGAGATGAGGAAGAGAATCTGACTCGAGTTGTTGCGGAAGTGATTCGAGACGAGCTCAAGCCCGGCATTCTGGACCGTGAACAGGGTTGCGGAGATATTGGTCACCACCGAGTCAACGAGATTCAGGCCCGTTGTTCCGGTGTTGCCGTTATAGACACCGCCGGAGTTGGTAATGAGCGATTCGGCGATGGTGGTGGAGGTGTTGCTGTTGCTCAATTGAACCACCTGGCCGGAGAAATTGGTGAGCGTCGAGCTGGTCACCGTGGCGTTTGCATTGGTGTTTCCGGACTGAACACGTATTGCTGTGGCGATATTCCGGTCCCCTGCCGCGGCTGGAGAGTTACCCGTGATGATCAGGTTGTTCAGGATCAATTCGGCACCCTCCTCCAGGAGGAAGAGCGGGTTGGCCGAGCTGGCAACGCTGGGAGCTATGGTGGCTGCATTGGCACCAGCTGCCTTGCTGGAGGAGTCGGTTTGAATGATGACCGTCTTGTTAATACGGGTTCCGGGGGCAAACTCGGTGACGGTATCGGGGTCGAGATTCAACACAATGACCGACCGGGGATCATCGGCGAAAAAGTCGGGATTGCCAATATCCGGCGTGCCGCCAAAGGCGTTATATCCAATGGCCAGCCCACTGTTGCCGCCGATGGGATCGATCCACTTGGGAAGACCGGTCCAGTCCTCATTGACGGCGGATCCAGAGGCGGGTGGAAGAATTCCTGCGCCGATCTGCTCGGGAAGGTAATCACCAAAACCCTGCACAACAGAGGGATCGGAGGACTCAAAGAAGAGGGGACGTGAGGCGATATAGTTGAGCGCCTCGACACCGGTGCGCCCATCAACGGTGAGGTTAATGTCGAAAAAGATGTTTGATGGTGGGTTCCCATCGGGGGAAAAGGCGAAGAAGTAATTCCGAATGACCAGGGCATTGCTGAGCACATCCGGGTCGGTAATGGCGGAGAAATCCGGCGGATTTTGTGGCCGCTGGCTTCCGCTGATAAAGCTACTAAATGCAGGATTGACGAACAATTCCTTCTGCCAACCGCAACTCTCAAAGGTCGCACCGGGGAAATACCAGGTGACACTCCCCTTTTGCAGATACTCGGAGTGGGCGGGATTCGTTTGAAGCTCGGGGTTGCGCGAGTGCCAGGCCGTCATGACCCCAATGAAGGTATTGTCGGCGAACGTAATTTCAGTGCTCAGGGGAGGATCAAAAAACTGGCCGGGACGGGTCGTCGGCATGTATGCCACGGCAATGGTGTGGTAGGATTCTCCACCGGACTCGACCAGACCATTGAAGGTATTCCCATCGAAGAACATGTTGGTTTCGCGGGAGTTGCTGTTTTCATTCACGGCGACGATATACGTGGTCGGCCATGGCTCGCTGGGACGACCGTCCACACCGAAGAGCCCTTCGTCGACCACACCATTGACGGTATTGTTAGTGAAGGCGAAATTATTGTGCCCGCCAATCTGGCCGCTAGAAGGCATGGTGACCACTTCCATGAGACGCCCCATCCCACTTCCAGGGGCTGAGTTGGCGACAAGGTTGAACGTATTTCCGTCGATGGTGACGTTATGATCCTGATGACGCAGAATAAACGACGCCGCACTAAAACGCCAGACACCGAGGGTAAACTCGTTGTTCAGAATGTTGATCCCCGTCATCCGGGCATTTCCCGACTGAGTGGTGCCGGTCACCATCTCAAGGGGGCCGGTCACGGTCAGCCCATCCACGGTAAAGTTTCGGGACTGCACCTGGTTGTGACTTGCCGTTCCGGACTCGGCATGGACAAAGAGCATGTGAATGCCGGTACTGGCCTCAAGGACGGCAAGGCCGGGCATGACGATCTCAGAGCCGTCACCATGGGATGTCAGGGTGACGTTTTCCACGTTGGGGCTGACAGTACTGCCACCGGAATTAACATATTGCCAGAGGGGCGGGAGAAACCCAAACGCCTGATTGCCGGAATAGGGGTATCCATTCCCCTGATAAGCCAGCAATGCTTCGCCGCTGCTCAGGTCGAAGGTGCCACGTAATTCAATCGTTTCGCCAGAAGTTGCGTTCAGAAGAGCATCCTGAATGCGCGTGTAATCATTGTCCACGGCATCGGGGGTGCCCCCGGTCACGGCAAAGGAATCCACCACCGTTTGACCATGAACCGCCATGGATGAGCCCAGTACCACGGCACATAGTGCGGCACTGTGAAGGATGTTTTTCTTCATCATTCCCTTGTCACTCCAAGAAATGGGATTAAAGTCACTCCTCCCGCCACTTGAAGGGTAACCGGCTGAATGAACCAGCATATCAATAGGGCATGGTTTTTCTTCGTGTGGTCAACAGAATTGAGTAAAAAATTAACGAAACTGCCCCATATTTACGCACAACTACCCGTATCTGCACATAATCCTCCAATTCCATTGATCCGACAAGACCCATCCAAACACAATACTCGAACCCCATGCAGGGGATTAAAAAAGGAAAACGCAATTTCATGGCTCCCAAACTTATTGCCACCCCATCAACCATTGAAGCCGTGGGCACCAAGCCCAAATTAATCCAGGAATACATTGGCCGCGTGAACTCCAACACCCCCCAGATCAGCATCGCCCGGATGAGCAGCCCCGGCGGCTGGGAGGAACCAGGTCAACGCCCCGACTTCGATGAATATACACTCGTCCTTGGCGGCACCCTCAGGGTGGAGCACGAGGGCGGAGTCATTGACGTGAAGGCCGGCCAGGCCATCCACGCCCGCGCCGGGGAATGGGTCCGTTACAGCACGCCAGACGGAGACTGTGAATACGTCGCCGTCTGTCTTCCCGCCTTTTCGCCCGACACGGTTCACCGCGACGAATAATATACATGGGGGGGATGCCCTTTCGAACATCCCCCCATGTTGCTTCCTGTGACAATCAGGCGATACTAGTCGACCAGATCAAGCCAATCATCTGCCGAGGCATCGTTGTTCCCGGCGTACCATTCACTGAAACTGGACACGTTCGTGATCGTGATTGTGTTTCCATCCGTGGTTACATGATAGACACCGGTGACGATGTTGCCATTGACCTGGAACACGGTATCAAGGTCGCCGGTGAAGAACTCGATGCTTTCCGGAGCGAAGGTCCAGGTGATCGTCGCCGTCCACCCGGTACCAAGCCCGATGCCGGTAATTGTCAGGAACTCATCGATGAGCTTGTCAGCGTCCATTCCTTCGGGAGCCACATTTCCAGTCTCCCGTGAAACGGTGATCGTGGCGCCGGGGTCTGCCCCTTCAATGGAAATCACGATGTTCAGATCGGCGGTCATGGGGAACGTGGTCGTGGAATCTGCAGACTCCACGGTGATTGTTACCGGCGTATTTTCCTCAACCGAGACAATCAATACAACATCCGCCTCAGCCGGGATCGATTCTGTGTTGTCGGCAACATCGGTTGCAACGGTCGCAAAGGCATATACACCATTGCCATTAGTGAATGTGTAGACGAAGGAACCTGATTCACCCGACTCCACAAGCCCTGTCGCGACAAAACCCGTCTCTCCAGGTGTCTTGACATAGAGTTCCGTGGTGCTGACTCCACTTCCCTGATCGGAACTGGTAAAGTCAAGGACCACGCTTTCACCAACCAGGACCTCGTCTTCCAATGGTAGCAATTGGGATAGAGGAGCCGTGATGTCTGCAAACTGCGCCGTCACCGAAATATTTCCGGTCACGTTCGTATCCGTGCGGGGATTTTCGGTCGATTCATCGCTCCACTGAACAAAGTGGTAACCGGTATCAGGGATGGCTTCGACGGCGCTACCATTGGAGCCATGATCAACCTGCTGGGTGGGGTTCCCTTCGAGGCTGCCATTGGCGCCGGCGCTATACGTCAGGTCGTAGGTGTTAATGGCGAACTGGGCCGTCACCGAAATATTTCCCGTCACATTAAGATCCGTGCGGGGATTTTCGGTCGATTCATCACTCCACTGAACAAAGTGGTAACCGGTATCGGGGATGGCTTCGACGGCGCTGCCGTTTGAGCCGTGATCGACCTGCTGGGTGGGATTGCCTTCAAGGCTGCCATTGGCGCCGGCGCTGTAAGTTAGGTCGTAGGTGTTTATAGCGAACTGAGCGGTGACCGAGATGTTCCCGGTAACGTTCGTATCCGTGCGCGGATTTTCAGTCGATTCATCACTCCACTGCACGAAGTGGTATCCGGTGTTCGGATCCGCCGTCACCGGGGAGCCGTTGGAACCATGATCGACCTGCTGGGTCGCCTGACCGTTGATGGTGCCGTTGCCATCGTTGGAATAGGTCAGCGTGTATTCAATGGGTGCGAAGATGGCGGTTGCTGTAATATCTGCCGTAATGTTCATATCCTGACGTGAGGCAGTTAGAACATCATCATCCCACTGCACAAAGGTAAATCCCTCACTGGGATTGGCAGTCACCGTGAAGCCATTGAAGCCATGGGGACGCGTCTGGATTGATGAACCGGAAATGGTGCCACCAGTACCGGCGATATACGTCAGCGTGTATTGAATCAAAGGTACGGATGCGGTAACATTGACATGGTCTGTCACATTGAGATCCGTCCGGGGATTGTCTGTGACACCGTCACTCCATTGGTGGAAGTAGCGCCCCTCAACGGGAATGACTTCAACCGCCGTACCCGATTCCCCCGGGAGGAGTGCCTGAAGTGTTTCACCGCTGATGGTGCCAAAACTGGCATTGATACTGTATTGGAGGTTGATGCGCACGGGCTCGTATGAGCCGGAAGCCGTCCTCACTGTTGTCGCCCGGGGTTCGCCACGCTGGTCAACCGGTGGTGTTGAGGAAAAAGCATTGAACGCCGCACTGGTATAGGGGATGGCATGAGTCCATGTCGGCCCGCCGTTGTCAGCGAGGGGTCCGAGTTCCGGATCAAGATCAACTATCTGTAACCCACCCGGGAAACCACCCTCGATGATGGACCGTCTCACACCTTGACCTCCCGTGGAATCGGCGGATCTATACAATTCGGAGGAATTTCCCCACAGAATGCAGTGCGTCAACGCTCCCGCGCTGGCATCCACAATGGAAACCGCCCCACCCTCAACCGGATGGTAATTTTCCGTGAAGGTAATGTACATAATGGTAAATAATGAGCTGGAAATATGCAGGCCACCACCGGAGGAAGTGGAACCGCTCGACACGGTATTTCCCGATATCGTGGAATTCAGAATATCGAAATCAGGACTGCCCGACACGAAGATCCCTGCACCTGCATCGGAAGCCACATTCTGGGAAAACGTGGAGGAATCGATGTGAAGACTTCCATCATGAAGGGCTATTGCCCCACCATTTCCTCCGGATTCATTGCCCGCGAATGTGGAAGTCGTGATGCTTGCAGCTCCCCCCTCGCCGGAGAAGTAGATCGCTCCACCGTCACCATCGGAAGTGTTGTCCAGAAAACGGCAGTTGGCAATCAGGGGGTAGCTTCCGATATTGCGCATGGCACCGCCGAGGTTTGCCGGGGCGGCTCCGTCGGCGAATCCATCCCTGACCGTAAACCCATCGAGTCGCGCTGATGTGTCCAGATTGAGGCCGCCCGGATGATTGAAGACGGAGTAGGCGTATAGACCACCGCCAAGGTCACCACCAAGGATTGTTTCATTGGCGGCGATGTCACGTTCTTCAAGACTGGATTCCGTCCCCGTGAATCCTCCATAAAGCCTGACACCGTTTCTGAGGGAGAAATGAACCTCCCGGGGATCGCTTCCACCATTTGGCCAGGTGGATGGTGTGTAGACACCTGCAGCAACCCACAAGTCCTGGGCCTTGTTCGCCGAATCGATTGCTTCCTGAAGGTTGGTATAAGCATCCGCCCATGAAGTACCATCGCCACTTCCCGTGGCGGCAATATCAACAAAGATGTTTGGTTCCGGTTCGAAGGCACCGAGGGTACGCATTCCGCTCGTCGGGCGTGAGACACCCCGCTGGTCTTCCTCGGGGATACCATTCCAATTTCCACCCCCGACAGATTCTGCAATCATTGTGGCAGGGCCTTCGAAGGGGACACGGTGGGTCCGTGTCGGGCCGCCATTGTCCGCCAGTTCCTCAATTTGCGGATCAATGTCGAAGATATCGGATGCTCCTGTGAATCCTCCATCGATGAGTGTCTGATTTCCACCCTCGATAATGTTATGGGATATTTGCGATCCAGACGACCAGGTTAGCTCGAAGGAACTGCTCCCTCCCTCATCCTCATTTCCCCAGACGAGGTTGTTTCTAAAGATGATGTTGCGTCCATCTGGACTGGAAAAAACAACGCTTCCCCGATTGGAGGAATAGTTATTGGCAAAGGTACAACTTTCAATGGTTACCGGCTCTCCGGGATTACCGATATTTGTAAGGGTAATGCTGGCACCCAGCGAACCATCGTTTCCACTGAAGGTACTGTTTCTTACCACGAAGGGGGCGTGGGCTTTTATGGCACCACCCTCGGATGATTCATTCCCCAAAAAGAGACTGTTTATTACCGTCGCGTGTCCACCACCTATATATAAGCCACCCCCGATTCCCGAGAAACCCGAAGGCCCACCTGTATAGGGGGAGTAGTTGTCCCGAAAGGTGCAGGAATCGAAGGTAACATTTCCCGAGACGGACGCCCCACCACCAACTGAAGCGAAGTTATCCTCGAAGAGGCAATTCACAAAATGGAGTTCCACGTTGGTTCCAGCGTTGGCCCACAACCCACCTCCCGGATACGAATAGTTTGGAACGCTTGAGTTGCCGATAAATCGCAGGTTTGTGAAGGTTGCCGAGGTTGGCGTATCCTGGAAACTCAAGTTCAGGTACATACCTCCGCCGCTCTCCGCGTTGTTATTCAGGAACGTCAGGTTTCTCAGGGTTGGAATACCTATTGGAGCTCCGCCGCCACTCGGAATGTGAATGCCCCCACCACTGTTCTGAGGGTGAGTGGTTGCGTTGCCATCCCGCAGGATAAAACCATCAAGGATGGCCGTTTCATCGATCCCGGCTGTGTGCGGCAGGTAGAAGATATTTTGCACATTGTCATCATTCGTTTCGGGGTCGCCCAAATTCCCGCTCAGGATCGTTTCGTTTGCCTCGAAATCCCGTTCATCGCGCAGAGTTTCCGTTCCCGTGAAGCCCCCGTAAATGCCCACTCCGTTCTTGAGCGTGAAGTGAACATCCCGGGGACCGGATCCTCCGTTTGGCCATGTCGTCGGGGTATAGACGCCAGCAGCAACCCAGACCTCGTCACCTGGGGCAGCATCCTCAATTGCTTCTCCAAGATCAGTGTAGGCATCTTCCCAGGAGGTACCATCAGCAGCACCACTTGCGGATGCATCCACACGAAGAATCGACTGCGCACCGGCACTCATTATTGCAAAACCGGTCAAAATGACAGTGAGGCAGGCTACTCGCCAGTAGCAGGAAAAATGGGTCCGCATTCGGATCACCCCCAAGTTGTATTGTCATTCAAACGGTTAAAAGCACATGTGCCCGTTGTCAATGGGCAAAACTGATGCGAAACACATTTGTCACAGGCATTGCACAGGCGGCTTCCGGGTCAAAAAAACACGCCAATTGCTATTGACACGGACCCCCTTCACGCAGACATTCCCCAACTCCCACGGGGAAGCCTCCCCGTGATTACCGGTGGCCCGGTAGCTCAGTCGGTAGAGCAGCGGACTGAAAATCCGCGTGTCGGCGGTTCGATTCCGCCCTGGGCCACCACTGCATTTTCCCCCAACATTTCCACCTTGTCCCCCTCAAGAGCCTTGGGATACCTGTTTCCCCCGAAGACAGATCGTCAGGTGATTGCTGCAATCACCCACCCGAACTTCAGGAGGAACGTCCCCTGTCACGCCCAGCCCTTTTTAGATCCCTGATGTTGATGTTTTGGCCCGTGCTCTTTCTCGCCATGGCCGGGCCGCTTCGAGCGGAAACCAACGAACCCCTTCTCCAGGGAATCCGTTCCCATGTTGCCGTAAAGGGGAGTTCCACCGTCGGCTTTACCATACGCGATCTCCCGGGGGAAGTCACTTCTCTTGAGTGGCGGGTGCGGTTCACGACGCCGCTGGCCTCCACGCCATCGATTCGTCCCAGTGGTGTCACCCCCGTCAACAGCCTCGTCTTTCTGGAGCCTGTGGAGGGGCAGGCGGATACCTACGATGCCAGGGTGGAGTTTTCCTCGCCAATCACCGCAACTCCCCCCGCCGAGTTTGCCCGGATTACCTACAACGTGGAAGCACGTCTCCCCGACCGGGCTCGTGTGATCGTAACCCACGGAAACACCATCGATGTGGAGGGGACGCGCCATGGTGTCCAGGGGGAAAGCAGCTCCCTCTCGGTGGTCATGGTGACAAACACGACCACCCTTTTTACGCTCTTCGCCGGGGTTGTGGGGTTTGTGTACTGGCTTTCGACCCTTAACTTTACCCAGCGCTTCTTCCGGTTCTTCCCGCCCCTGATCTGGATGTATTTCATTCCGATGACGATGACGAC
>JAFIGB010000440.1 GCA_020831705.1 Candidatus Sumerlaeia bacterium
TACTCCGCCGGTGGTGTCTATGCATGCGTGGGGATTACGGCGCTGCTGTTCACCCTCCCCTTCCGTCTTTGGTTCTCCTCGCCACTTCAGCCCGAACTGGAGATGCTTGCGGAGACGATCCCGCCGATTCTTTCCCAGGAAATTACTTCAACGCCCGGCCAGTTCTGGTCCAACTTCTGGAAGTCCTCGCCGGTGAATCCCTTCGATGGTGCCCTGCGGACGGAATTGCGGGACTTCGTGATGCACTGGGGCCTGTTTGTCATCCCGGTGCTGCTTTTCATTCTTGCCCGTTTCCCCAAGGCGGCGCGTCTTTCGGAGAAGGGTGTTCCCTTCATGATCGCCATGCTGACCATCGGTGTTCTCGGGTTCGGGCGGAATTATCTGGTGCACTGGGCCGGGGCAATCTGCCTGGCGATGGTCGTGCCGTGTCTATACTACGCCATGTCATTCCGGCGCCGTGCCGAGGGAGCCATTTGGGCCTTCCTTAGCATCGGATTCTTTTGGATGTGGTTTGTGGAGGCGCTCAACTTCGACGACGATTACAGCGGCCACTACGAACGCTACAACACACCGTTCAAGATTTTTTACCCCATCTGGGCCATCTTCGCCGGTGGACTGGTGGTGGCGATTCGCGAGGGCTTCGGCCGGTTCAAGGTAAGGGACCGCGACGCGGCAACGCTTCTCCGTGAACCTTCCACCTGGGTTTTTGTGGCGGTGATTGGAATTGTCTTTCCCGCAATCCTTGCCTCGCGGGTTCCCGAAAATTTCCTTAATGTCTATCTTGTCATTGTCTGGATTACGACCATTGCCGTGGTGGTGACGCTGACCCTTGGAGCCATGAAACGCGCTCCCGAAAACGTCACCTCGCCTGCCCGTGAATTGACCAACGCTGTCATGGCCCGCTGGCCGGTCATGGTGGTTGTTGCCTTCGTTCTCATGGTGGGGATGCTTTATCCCCTGGCAGCAACGGCGACCCGCACCCGTGAATTCCACACCCATCCCTGGGTTGGTGCCGGGGAAGCCCGCTTTCCCAACCGCCAGATTCACGCAAGGCGCACACTTGATGCCCTTGACCATCTCCAGCATTACGAAAATTACCTGCAGGATTACAAGGCGATCACCTGGCTGGAGGCAAACACCCGCCCGGGCATGCGTGTTCTGGAACATGCCGGCGAGAACGCCTACTCCCATGCAGGACGCATCTCCACCGGCGCCGGGCTGATCTCGATCATTTCGTGGAAGCACCACCAACACCAGTGGCGTGGGCGTGCCAAGGCTGCCCCGCAGACCCTCAAGGTCCGCTATATAGACGACATTCCCAACCTGCCCGACATGACTCCCCACTTCAGGCGGGCAGTTCCGGGAATCGAGGTCGACGTTCCCGCCGAGGTCCAACGGGACCTTCGTATGGCCGACCCGGGCGAGCGCCTCGAAATCCTTCGCGTTCTTTTCCCCACGGCCACGCTGGATGAACTTCACCTCCTCCGTCGTCAGGTCCAACTCCGCGACGTGACGATGAATCAGGTCATGAGCCTGATGCTTAATCATGTCATTGCAATGTACAACAATACAGACCGCGATACGGTCAGGGAATTGATGACCCGCTACCAGATTGACCTGGTTGTTGTTGGCAAGCTGGAACGCGATGCCCACGGCCAGGACATTGAGGAGCGCCTGGAACAATGGGGCTTCACGAAGATTTTTGACAGCGCCGACGAGGAGCATCGAAATCCCTTCGATCCCGCCATGATCAACCAACCCACGCGCATCTATGAGGTTCCCGGTGAATTCCGCAACTTCCAGACGGGAGGCTCCGATGACTGATCAAAGGCCGCCCATGACTCCCAACGAGGAATTCGAGAACGCCCCCTTCCGCCAGTCCTGGCGCATCGTACTCTTCGTCCTGATCCTGGCCCTTTGCTGCTTCACGCGCCTGTGGGACCTGGGCAGCAAGACGATGATGCACGACGAGCTCCTGTTCATCTATTACACCTACGCTGAACTGTACCAAAGCTGGAGCTATATCTACCGCCCGATCCTCCACGGACCACTGATGCTCCACCTGCAGAACATGACGTGGCATCTCTTCGGGCTCAATGACTACACCACTCGCCTTGGATGCGCCTTTCTGGGGATTGCGGGCTTTTTCTTCATCTGGAAGCTGAGACCGTGGCTCCGCGAACCGGGCGTCTGGATTGCGCTGCTTTTCTATACACTTTCCCCCGGCCTGACCTTCTACCAGCGATTCTTCCGAAACGACGCCCTCTTTGTCTTCAACACCCTTTGGATCGTCACCAGCCTGGCCTGGTGGTGGCGCACGAAGGACGGTCGATGGGCGGTAAGCTTCCTTGTCGGCTGCACCGCCCTCTTTGGAAACAAGGAAAGCAGCGTCTTTGTCTACTTCTCGGTGATCACGTTCCTCATCCTTTTCCTGTTGCAGGATATCATCGCCTGGTTCTTCGAGGGAAAACACAGGAAGCTGTCCAGCTTCCTCGACCACATTCCAAAGTTTCCCAACCCTGTCTGGCCCGCGCTGCTCCTCGGCGGATTCATTGTTCTTTGCCTCACCTTCATCTTCGAGGGAATACGTTACGATTCCGATGTCGTCCGTGCCATCGGCCATGACTGGGTGCTGCGGGAGGTGCGCTCGATTCCCCTGGCGCTGGGCTGGATGACTCTGACACCGGAGGCCGCACCCGATGCGGGCGCGGCGATCGATGGTTCCCTGTGGCGCAAGGTGTACCTGCTTCTTGTGGTGGGTACCATCGCCCTTTTCGCCCTCATCAAAATCGCCATCGAAAAGCGGATCGGCCATCAGGAGCGCCTCGTCGAGGTCTGGCGGCGTATATACATTGCCCGCTGGTATATCATAGGTGGCCTGGCCTTCTGCGCCTGGTTTTACATGGCCATCTTCACCACCCTCTTCAAGCACAAGATCGGTTTCTTTGAGATCTACTCGCGGACGTGGGCCTACTGGGGTGGGCAGCATGAATGGGGACGCATCGGCGGTCCCTTCCACCAGCACCTGCTCAACATCATAATCTATGAGACACCGGCGCTACTCCTTGTCGTTGGTGCATGGCTTGTCTCCCTGTTCCGATTCCGTCCCTCGCGCCACGTGGGTTTTGCGATCCTTCTTGTTGCCATTCCTGCGGCTGCCTTCCATGTGCTGACCTTTTCCGGCATGCAGGCCCTTGATCCCGCCACGGGGGAATTCACCCGCATTACCTCGCCCTACCTGAAGAACATCATTTTCGGCGCTTTCTTCTTTGGCGCCCTGGTGCTCCTCCTCCCCCGGGCGTCGCGGATGCTGGTCCCCCTTTCCTTCATCGCCCTGGTGGGCTGGTCCCTTGTCTATATGGCTGGAAGCGAGTGGGCGGCGCTTCGGGAAACGATGATCTACAAGGATGGTGAACCCGTCATCAAGATGGGACGCCATGTGCCGCTGAAGGACTACATGGAAATTACGTTCAACTTTGACTACGGCTGGAACCTGGCCCTGGTCATGTCGTTGATCTTTATCGCCACGGTGCAGGCATGGAACGCCCTCATAGCCGGGAAGAACTTCCGGGCCTTCCTCATCTGGTGGACAATCACCTCCTACGGTGCCGCCAGTTACGCCCGCGAAGCAGTTCCCCAGATTGGCATCCATGCAATGCTGCCGCTGATACTTCTCGCGGCGTCGTACAGCAACGATGTCTGGGCCACGATGAAAAACCGCCGCTGGCTCGTTCCCGGGGCGGTGATTCTGGGAATTTTCACCCTGTATAGCACGAAGGCCACCTTCAATCTGAACTTCCACAATCACCACGATCCCCGCGAACGTATGGTTTACGGCCCCAACAGCGAGGACATCAAGAACCACATGGACTTCGTGCGTGCCTACGCGGGCATTGCACCGGTCCGCATGGACGGTAATGCGCCGCTCTTTGTTCGTGAATGGAACGACCCCCGGCGTCACAAGGAAGTGCGTATACACATCCAGCCCATTGACGCCGTCGGCTGGTCTGCGAAGTGGTACTTCCGCGACCTTGAATATACAGAATCCAACGATCCGTCCCGTGCCATCCGCGAGGGCTGGGAATTCCTTTTCATCCGCCCCGCCGAAGTGGAGCGCCATCCCGAGCTGAAGGAAAACTATCACATGGCCCGCGGACGCGGCACGCTGTTCTGGACACCCAGCATCATCTCCCCCGAGTCCCTCGGCAACATCTGGATGGAAGGCATCCCCGCCCACTACCTGGACAACAGCCCACAAGCCGGCAAGGCCTACAACGCCAAGCAGGAATGGTGGCGCCTGTGGCGCTACTTCAGCCACCGCGAAATCTTCGACGGCACCGGCCGAGGCTTCCCCTCGGTCAGCAGCAACAGCGATTATGTGTTCTGCTGGCGCAAGGACCTGCTATAAGGATGAAGTATGAAGGATGAGGGATGAATAAATTTTTGAAGGGTGAATATGAGTCCGGAGAGGAAATTTCTTTACTCCTAAACTTCATTCATCCTTCATCCTTGGGCCTTCATCCCTGCGCTACGTCCTTGCGCTACGTCCTTGGGCCTTCACCCTTTCCAAGGTGTCCCATTGGATAGGTTGTGCCTAAAGGTCTTTTGTGGGCATAAACATACCATCAAGAGATTTCAAGAATGAAGTGCAATGGACGAATCAAATCTTCCGCCCATGAAATCAAATCCACCTCCCAAACATTCTTGCCTTCCAGAATTCATTCATCCTTCATCCTTGGGCCTTCATCCTTTCCAACCTCCTTCATCCTTGCCCCGTTCCTTCCTCCGGTTTTTTCCAGAAACCGCAGGTTCTCGATGAGCAGGACGAGGCCGCCGAAGAGGAAGACCACATTGAAGAGAATGAGCGCGCTGCCTGCTCGTGCGAGCATGATCGCGCTGGCGCCGAGGAAGGCGGTCATGAAGAGGAGAAAGATCACCACGCGGCGTTGGTCCAGGCCGATGACGAGGAGGCGGTGGTGGAGGTGGCGGCGGTCAGGCTTGAAGGGGTGGCTGCCACGAATGGCGCGGCGCAGGAAGGAAAAGGTCGTCTCGAAAAGGGGAAGGGAAAGCGCCACCAGCGGCACCATGAGGGCAATGAGGGTCGGCGTTTTGGAGGAGGCAACGAGGGAGGATGTCGCCAGAAGAAAGCCCAGCAGGAGGGAACCTCCATCACCCATGAACGTCCGTGCCGGGTGCCAGTTGAAAAAGAGGTAACCCATGGTGGCTCCGGCGGTGATCACGGCGAGGACCGTCCCAAGAAGAACATCGTGGGAGTACCCCACCATGAGCCCCACCCCGACGAGGGAAAGGGCACCGAGACAGCAAATCCCCCCCGCCAGGCCATCCAGTCCGTCGACGAGATTGATGGAGTTCATCAGCGCCACATACCAACCCACGGTCACGGAGAAGCTGAGAAACTGACCGAGGCGTTCGGTGTCGTCGGTGATGAGGGTCAGTGCTTCAAGACGGAGCCCCAGCCACCACATCATTGCCCCGACACCGATTTGAAGGGCGAGTTTCAGGACGGCACGGATTGGGCGGACATCGTCCCACAGGCCAACGGTAAAGATGACAATGGCCCCCAGAAGGATGACGGCCATTTCCGTCTGGCGGAGGATCACCAGGGTGGGAAAAAGCAGGGCACTGGCCGACAGCCCAACGAGAACGGCCAGGAGCATGCCCAGTCCGCCCAGGTAGGGAATCGCCCCGCGGTGGCTTTTCCTTGGATCCGGTTTATCGAGAATTCCCAGGCGATGGCTCAAGCCCATGGATAGACGCACGGCGACCAGGCTGACCAGTGCGGTCAGGATCAGAATCAGGATAAAGTCAAAAAGATGGTCAACCACGGGCAGGCTGCTTCCGTCGGAGGGCTGCAACGGGTATGAGGCCTCGCCGCAACAGGGTCAAAAGGAAGGTTGGCGGAATCAATGGGTTGGTTCCTGCTCCATGGCGCGTATGTGGGCGAGCATGACCGTGAAGTTTTCCGCGTTTGACAATTGATCCACGAAATCCTTCCGCTGAGCGAGACGTGATATACTCGAAAGAATCTGCAGCTGGGCACCGTCATCACGCTTGGGAGTGAGGATCAGAAAAATCACATGGGCGGGTAATCCGTCGGGGGCGTCGAAGTCCACTCCCTTGGGAGAAATGCCCAGGGCAATGACGGGGGAGGGAAGGTTTTCAATCCGTGCGTGGGGAATGGCGATGCCCTTGCCGATACCGGTGGGAATGACTGCCTCCCTGCGCAGGACCGCCTCGGTGATGACTCCCGGGGAGACATTGGCGTGGCGGGCGGAGATGTCGACCAGTTCGCGAATGGCATCCTCGCGCTCGGTGGCAATGACGGGGGACTTCCAAAGGTTCTTCCCGAGGAACTGGGTGAAGTGGATGGCCTTTCCACGCTTGAGAATCCGCGACATGATGCCACCGCTGGTCATCGACGTCACCAGGGCCATGATAACGAGGGCGACAAAGAGTTCCTCGCCAATGACGCCAAACTGGAGCGCCAGCAGACCGAGGATAATCTCCATGGCTCCGCGGGCATTCATTCCAAATCCAATGGCCCACGCCTCGCGCTTATTCATGCCCACCCAGTTGGCCACAAGACCGCATCCAATGACCTTGCCGATGGTGGCGATGATCAGAACGGCAACAACCAGCAGGAAATTGAAATTCGCGATGAAGTTAACATGAAGGCCAATGGAGGCGAAGAAAAGCGGGGCAAAAATTGAGGAGATAAACTGCTCGATGGTGGTTCGCGTCCGCTCGCGCAGATAACGGGAATCCCCCAGCGCGATACCGAAGAGGAACGAGCCAAAGATCGCATGGATCCCCATCCATTCGGTGGCCGTGGCACACAGCAGCGCCATGACAATGGCGAACGCCAGCACCCCGGTGGGCCAACTGGTGTGGGCCTGAAGGAAGGGCAGACAGCGATGGACCAGCCACCTCCCCACCGTCAGCACGAAGACCGTAAAGGCCACCGCCAGCACAATCGTGTATTGAACGGGCAGGCCCTTCTCCGCACCGATCATGCTCAGAATGATGGCGAAAATCATCCACCCAACCAGGTCATTGATAATCGCGGATGTCACCACGATCATCCCCATGTCGGTCTTGAACAGGTTCAAGTCCATGAGGATTTTCACAATGACAGGAAGGGCGGTGATGGAAAGGGCCGTGGCAAAGAAGAGGGCAAAGATCAGCCGACTGACAGGCTCCTCGCCCGAGCCGGGGTCGTACCCAAACAGGAACGGGGAGTACCAGGCAGCGGCGAAGCCGATGGCAAAGGGGAAAGCAATACCGACAAGGGCTACTGCCAGGGCGGACCTTCCCTGCTGGATGGCGATGTTGAGATCGACTTCCATCCCCGCCACCATGAGGAAAAGCACAATGGAAAGGGTGATCAGCCCATCAAAGGCCCATGCGACGGGGTGAACATCTCCAATGGCGAGGTCAATACGGTCGGGAAGGGGGAAGAGACCGTGCATCAGTTCGGGAAACATACCCCCGAGGATCGTTGGCCCCAGGATGATTCCCGCCATGATTTCGCCCACAATGGCGGGTTGATGAAGCTTGCGAGCCACCTCGCCCAGAATGCGGGCAAACCCCAGCAACACCGCAATGGCGAGGAAAAGGGTCGTCAGGTCACTGATGGAAAGGTAGCCCACTGTTTATCGGGGAACTCCTGCCTTTAATAGCACCTTCCCCCGATGTCAACGGGTGGCACGGGGGGAAGGTTAAAGAAAAAGCGCGACTGGAAACGCCCGGGGCAACTTAGATCCCGAGAAGTTCCTTCACCATGGGAGCAACCTCGTCCGGCCGCACAATGGTCTTCACGCCGCACTCCTCAAGAACACGCAGCTTCTCCTGGGCGGTACCCGCGCCACCACTGATGATGGCACCGGCGTGTCCCATTCGCTTGCCGGGAGGGGCCGTCAGGCCGGCGATGAACCCAATAACCGGCTTCTTCATGTTTTCCTTCGCCCACTGGGCGGCGGTTTCTTCTGAATCACCACCGATCTCACCGATCAGGACCACGGCATCGGTTTCCGGATCGTTGTTGAACATCTCGAGGGCATCACGGTGGCTGGTGCCAACAATCGGGTCGCCACCGATGCCAATGCAGGTGCTTTGGCCGATGTTTGCCCGGGTCAGCTCCCAGACGATTTCGTAGGTCAGCGTGCCCGAGCGGCTCACAACACCAACACGGCCGGGCTTGTGGATATGGCCCGGCATGATGCCGCACTT
>JAFIGB010000441.1 GCA_020831705.1 Candidatus Sumerlaeia bacterium
CGTCCACAAAGCCCACCCATGTTGTCATGGAGTCCTCCATGGTTTCGTCCTGCCCGGTCCGTCCATTGCCTGTTGTTCCTGCCTGTCCAACCTCGATGGTGGTGGTGCGGGCAATGACATGGTAGCTGTCGCCACGCACGAGGAGGTTGCCGTTTCCACCGGTGTCGCCATCGCCGAATTCCTCCACGTAGGTGCTGTCACCGACGGTGAGGAGGCCCTTGATGGGGAAGGTGTTGCCGGCGGAGGGGCTTCGCCAGGCGACGATATCGACGTCCTGAACGAGTTCCGAGGTTCCGTCGACGTAGACCAGGGCGGTCCATTCGCCGCCGTTGGTGAGGCTGAGGCGCTCACTGGCCCCGTAGCGGATCATGGCGGGGACGGGAGTCACGTCGTCCGGCTGTGTATAGACGACATCCGTGCGTGTTGTGAAGAGCTGGGGGTTGCCCGGCTGGTCGTAGTAGTCGTCGATCGTGGCTTCCGCTCCGAAGTGAACCGTGACGAAATTGTCGATGTCGGTGGTGACCACAACGACTCCGCCGCTCGGAATTGAATGTCCGGTGGGGAAGCGGAAGACGTAGTCCGTGGGGCCGGAGGTTGCGAAGAGACCGGGGTCGGTGCAGAGGGGATCCTGCTCGCAGTCGTAAAAATGCTTGGCCAGGTTGAAGTAGTCCTGGCGATCCGTGATGAAGTAATTGTCCAGCGATATTGCTGTATTGGTGGGGTTGAAGATTTCGATGAACTCGGTCGTGTTGATCGTGTCGTCTCCGGGCGCCACAATGCGGGCCTCGGACAACAGAAGGTCGGTTGATGCCTGTCCAAGGGCAATGCTGCCGGAAAGTTGTGTCGCAAGTGCGATGGCACCCAGCGCCAGACAATTCTTGAGGGTTGGTTTCACGGTGTTGATCCTTTTCCTTTAATGGTTGTTGCTCGGCATGCGGCACGCTGTATGCCATCCACACCTCTACCGCCGCGGCGGAACGGGGAGACTTTGTGTCTGGGTGTCATGGAGATGTCAACGATGTCGTCTGTGAAATGAAAGTGGCGATGGAACCTTGGAAAATGGCGTGTTTGTGGCAGTTTATCCAGATTCTGTCACATTGGTGACAATTTGCCCGGTCCGGTTGTTTTCCTTCGCCCCGCACACAATACTTGCCGCGAAATGGCCGGTTACACGATCACAAAAATCATGTGATCTCGTGTCGTTTCCGTGTCTATTTGATGTCCAATCAGGATTTCCCTCCACCCCATGATATACGATAAAAACGTTTATGTGGCTGCCGCTCTCGCCCTTTTCTCTCCTGTCTTCCTCCACGCCTTCGACCCATGGGCGGGTGACCTGTCGAAAAGCCATCCCGATGACATCAGGGTGATGTCCTATAATGTCTATAATCTTTTCCCCGCAGGCACCCAGGAGGAATTCGATGCCCATGCAAGAATCCTCCGGGCAGTGGAACCGGATATCATTTCCTACCAGGAGATGGACCCCGGTATTGCCCCCGTCCTGAGGGAGCACCTTGGGGATATACTGGGGGGAACCTGGCAAACCCACGAAAGCATTACCGACGGGGTGAACGTCAACATCCTGGCGTCCCGGTGGGGTATTGGCCAGCGCAGGCAGGACACGAGCCCCTCCTCCTCAACCCGCGGCGTTGCCATGGGCCTGGTCAACCTCCCCAACGATCGCTACCCGGTGAACATGTATGTCATGGGAGTTCATTTTTCCTGCTGCTCGGGTGAAATTCGCGATATACGCCGCCAGCGCCATGCCGACGCCCTCGCCTCATGGATGGGCCGGGCACGGAACCCCGGCGGGCTGATTACCCTCCCCCATGGGACGCCCATGATCGTTGTCGGGGACGTGAACTTCAATGCCTCCGCCAATCCCCAGTCCCGCCTGACCCTCATGACCGGTGATATACAGGACGTGGAAACATTCGGTCCGCCCATCAAGCCAGACTGGGACGAAAGCAACCTCGACGAGGCCCTTCCCCTCGATCCCTACACCATGCGTTTTCAGACATTCAATGCTTTCACACCAGCGCCATGGAGCTTCCTCGACCGGTTTTATTACACCGACTCGGTACTCGACATCTCCCAGGGGTTTATTCTCAACACGCTCACAATACCGGAGGACCTTCTTCCCGTCCTTGACCTTCAGCGCAACGATACCGCCATTGCCTCCGATCACCTTCCCGTCATTGTGGACTTCTCCCTGCGCTCCATGGAAAACAACCTTCCCCGCCATGGTGATGTATATCTCACGGAGATTCAGCCCTTTCCCTCCGTGGTATCCACCAGCGATGGCAAGTGGTTTGAAATCTATAACAGGACAAGCGCGCCCATCGACATGAATGGCTGGGTGCTGGGGAATTCCTCCGGTGTCTATTCTGTTATAAGGTCCGAAGGCCCCACATTGATCCGCCCCCGCAGCCACTTCGTATTTGGGTGGAATGACAGTGTGGGGGAAAATGGGGGAGTCCCTGTGGATTATGTTCTCGGCTCCGACTTCACCCTCACCAGCGGCGCCGACTCCATTGTGCTTTACCGAGGGTCGGTGAAGATCGACGGAGTACGATACAACGGCGGCCCCCAGGGGTTTCGTCCCGCCAGCCACGATGCCGGCCAGATCGGCCCCAGACACGCCCGCGCCATGACGGGGGATTATCGCCGTGGGAGAACCAACCAATGGGCCCCCGCCACAACGCCCTACAATGAGCAGGACCGGGGAACTCCGGGAGGATGGAACGATGGGTCCATCCGCCCCGAACCATCAAACTGGGTGGTGCATTAAGGAGGCAGGGATCGAGCGCCCGTCTGTTTGGAATGTTGATTTTATTTGATTTAGATGGCACGCCCGGGAGGACTCGAACCTCCGACCCCAGGTTTAGGAAACCTGTGCTCTATCCGGCTGAGCTACGGGCGCACCGGACGGTCGGAAGGGTAGGGGGGTGGTGGATCAGATGTCCAGCCTGAAAATTGGTGGATGGGGTTCCGGCGGGAAACCACGGTGGTTCCTTGCGTCTGCCATCGGTGTTGGAAAACCGCTTGTCAATCCGGGCGGTGCCGTTTGTGGTAAATTCCTTGCACGGTGGGCGGTGGTTTAGGAGGGTTCCTCCAGTCGTCCCGGATGGGATATTTTCACGGAAAGCGGGGGTGCCCTGATGCGATGGTTTTCTGGAGTGGTGATTCTTATGCTTGTTGTTGCGTCGGGGTCCGCTTGGGCAGGCCCGGCGTTGACGCCCGCGCCGAAGGTTGCCGAGTGGTCGGGGGAGACCCTGGCGCTGGA
>JAFIGB010000442.1 GCA_020831705.1 Candidatus Sumerlaeia bacterium
TTCCAATTTACCACCGGCCTTGCGCAGTTCGACTGCTTTGACCTTGCTGGAACCGATGTCCAGGCCAACGACTTTTTTGCCTCCACCGAACATCGCGGTTCTCACTTTCCTTCAAGATCCCGGTTATTTATCCGGGAAATCGGGGACTTAATTTCGATCCCCATCGCTTCGCAAATCCTACTGACCGTAATCTCCCCACCCTTGTGGGATCGAATCCAACTTGGTTAAGGGGTTCCCGGTCAACTCTTTATCACCAAACTATCCCGATCGTTTCAATTCCATGTTGTGGGCCAGTTGGTATCGTGTCGAATGTCGCTCACTGACCCAGTCCTATTGCTGTCACACGGTGAGCCGCAAGGAAATTCCGTCCTCTTTTCGTGCCCGGCTGCAAACATCCCAGTCATCCGGATGGTCATGGCCGTCATTCGGGGGGTATCCCTCCATTTTCGGCCCTGTTTTGCAGCCATTCGACCAGCTCCTCGAAGGGGGGGCTTTCCCCTGTTCCCATGAGGAGACGCTCCCTGTCAAGAAGCCCAAAGGCATCCTTCCCCCCCTCATATTCAACCCATTTAACGTCCTCATGCAAATATAAGTGGGCAGCCCGCCCGCTTCCCACCAGCGCGGCTCCAAAGAGAACCTCATCGGCAAGGAGCAACACCCGGAGATGGTCGGGCGAATGACCGGGGAAAAAGCCATCAGCGGCCAGCCAAACGACAAGATCCTCGGTCACCGGATCATCCACGGGGAAGATAAACCGCGCCTGGCGAAGGTTAAGACCGAGAATTTCAGCCGTGGTGAGGAAATCCTCCCTCCGGCCAAGGAGAATGGGCCAGCCAACCGCTTCGACCACCAACCGTTCAGCCAATTCCAGCAAATCCCTGTTTGTCGACGCCCCGGGGAGGACCACCAGTTTCATTTGTTCAGGTTTTCGGCTCATCACTTTTGGCGGGCCTCGGGATCTGCGATTGGGCGGAACGGATCCTGACCCTCAGATCTCCCCCTTTTCCTTTAAAGTCTTGGTGGCGACGGCGTTTCTTTGAAAAGTCAGGTCCATCTGATCGTCCAAAAGACGCAATTCCTTCAAGGAAGGGCTGACGGACAAAGTCTTGGGCCGAAAGTTTTTGGGGGCAGACCTGAGAACCTGAAGGGGGCTGGCCGATTGATCACCGACTTCCTCTCCGGGCTCCTCCTGTGGATTTAATTCCAGGGAATCCCCATCAAATATCCAATCCCCCTTCTCCACACCCGCCATCATCAGGACGGGGGGCTCCAGAACCAGAAATCGATAGGAATTGTCCCCAAGCAACTCAAGTTGTGCCTTCACATCCATTTGGCCGTAGGGACTTGAGAAGACCCCCTCGCCAAGCCACGCCCCATGTAGGGTGCCCGGTCCCTCATTGCCTTGGGAGCAACCCTGCCCCAGGAGGGAAAGAGCCAAAAACACGATGATAGGCAGGAATTTCAAGGGACCCCCTCGAAGAGATGAATTCCCCCCCACGATTGGGATAAGGCCCATGGAATCAACACACAAGTTGGTCCCGAAAGGTATTTCTTGATCCCGTGGCGGCGGGAGTGCGAGCAAGGAACCTGATGGGTTGACCATCGAAAGGATCGGATTGATGCGTCTCCAGCAAGCCATCGAAGCCTTCGGTCGCTGCCTCAAGTCAGAACGCAACATGGCCCCGCGCACCATTGAAGCCTACCTTTACGACCTTGGCAGGCTGGCGCGGTGGCTGGGTGAATGCAAACTTGGCGATCCGAGGGTCGACGCGATCACCAATTGGCAACTGAAGGAGTTCCTCGCCGTTCTCCATGAGGAACACGACCTCAAGCCTGCCTCCATGTCCCGTGTGGTGTCCTCTATTCGGGTCTTCTTTGAATTCCTCCACACCGATGGGTACGTGGAGACCAATCCCGCCCGGGGATTGCGGTCGCCCAAGAAGGGGAGGCGGTTGCCGATTTATCTCCCTCCCGACGAGGCGCGTCGCCTGGTTCTTTCCATGGATCCGGAACACCCCGATCACCTCCGCGACCGGACGATCCTTGTCCTCCTCCTGATGACAGGAATGCGCCTGTCGGAACTGACCGGCTTGAATCGCAACGACCCCAGCTTCGAGGCACGAACGATCAAGGTTCTCGGCAAGGGACGGAAGGAGCGGCTTGTTCCCATGAATCGACTGGCGGAGGCCGCGCTCAGGAACTGGCTCGCCGAGGGCCCCTCCCCGACCGACGGCAGCAACGCCCTCTTTGTCAATCGCCGCGGGGAACGCATCAGCAAGCGGACCGTCCAGTACATTGTCCACAAGGCCGTCAAGCGCGCCGGGCTGGATCCGCGCATCAGCCCCCACAAGCTGCGACACACCTTCGCGACCACGCTTTATGCCGAGGAGACGGACCTGCGGGATATACAGGAATTGCTCGGCCACGCAAACATCGCGTCGACATCGATCTATACACATACAAATGTGGACAAGGTACGGGCGGCCGTCGCCACCCTCAAGCTCAGGTCACTCGGATGACGTTTCGCCCAGGAAGACAACACGAACTGGATCGAACTCATATAGGATTCGGTCGACGCGGACGACCCCGAGGGTCGGTATGAAGAGGATGTAACCCCACCAGGGCATCCACGTTTCGGCCCTGAGATTCGCCGGCTCCGTTCCCTCCTCCATGTTCAGGTATATCCAGTCGGACAATTCCATCCTGTTGACGGGAAGGGAGTAGAAATACGTCCACGTGTTTTGTTCGATACTCACAGGTCCCTCCTCGTTGCCCCGCTGATAGACAACATCGAAATGGCGGCTGTGATTGAGCGTGTTGATTGTCACGACCTCGGCACCCTCGCCCGGGTCGAACACAATAGGGGCACATCCACCCACAAGAAGGGGGAGCGCAATCGTAAGGGGGGCGAGGTATCGCAGCATCACTTGGCAGGCCTGGAAGGGAGTGGAGTTGCTTTCCATCTATACAACGGGATGCGGAGTG
>JAFIGB010000449.1 GCA_020831705.1 Candidatus Sumerlaeia bacterium
CACTATACCGCACGATGGAAGGACGATAAATGAAGTCCATTTGCGAGGCAAGGCGTGATGCAGGTACCTTTTGCCTCTTCAATTATACAAATAAATAAAATAGCGCACGGAAGGGCAAGGGGAGAAGAGGGTCCTGAAGGAGGTAAAAAACGATGAAAATGCCCATAAACAAAGGAGAATTGAGGTTTGGATGCGTCGATCGATCATCATGCTCCAATGTGCCCGTGGATTCGGATTCCCCAAGGTGGATCGGTGTGAAAAGGGATATAAGCAGGCATAAACGGGATTTTTGGCAATATTATTTGCCGGGATGAAGTGTCGATTATTAAGAATAGATGTATAATAAACATTGACCGAGGGCCCAAACTCCCATTTACTTCCACCAGTTTTTGGGCGGTCGGTGGCATCCTTAGTACCAGCCACGCCCACCCCTCGCCGCCGCCGCCCACCAGATTTTCTGCGCAGGAAGCCATCCGTCACCCACCGGCCTGACACGCCACCTCCTTTCCGGCCAGACCGGACACCCCTTCAAGAAATCGAGACATGCATTATGAAGAAAGTTGCCTCAGCACTTGCCCTGTCCCTTTGTCTGGTCGGCTTCGCCCAGGCCGAGTGGACCCATGTGAAGAACATCGACGTTTCCGATGACATCGTCGGTGCCATCAAGTCCATCGTTGTCGACAGCCAGGGTGACATCCTGTTCACGACCTACTTTGGTTCCGGTGACCGCCCCATTTATCGTGTGGAGGATCCCCTCGCGACCTCGCCCACACTGACCACTTTCAGCACCACGGAGTACGCCTCCACGAATGGTTCCGATCTGACCGTCGATGGTGACGGGAATGTCTATTTCATCCATGACACGAACTTTGACACCAGTTCCTACATCCGCAAGTTTGACAGCGCGGGAAACGTGGTGGCCTCCTTCGGGTCCGGCGGAACTCTCAGCCCGGTGGTTTTCAACATTGCCGGTACGCCAACAAATCGCCGTCCCCGGGCCGCAACAGCCGTTGCCGGTGATCGCTTCCTCGCCTTCAGCTGGGGAACGCCCATGGCGATGGCGGTCCTTGATGCCACCACGGGGGCGCCCGTTGGTCTTGCCGTGGATACTGGTGCGGCCACGGGTATCGCCGATTCCTTCCAGGGAATGGATTACGATCCCGCCACAAATACAATTGTTGGTAATCTTCGCGGCAATCTATACACCATCGAAAGTGAGATTATGGGCGCCTCGCTTGATAATCTTGCGGAATATACAATCTTTACCAAGCTGGCTGGTGAAAGCTACCCAGCCGGGAACAGCAACAATGGCGGTTCCTGGGATGCAGACAGCAATCTATTCGCCTTTACCTCCTCCAAGTCGACACCGGGCACCGTGACGATTGTCGATCTTAATGACCCCTCCAACAAGACGGTCCTTGGCGAGGGCTTGAGCGGATTTGATCCCGGGTTCCTTGGGACCAGTGGTGATGTGGCCTTCTTCCGTTCCGGCGGCGAGCTGTATCTGGCCGTTGCTGCGGAAAGCCTTGGCGATATTGTCATCTTCCGCCTTGATGAAGCCTCCAGTGTTTCCGACTGGATGATGCACGACTGATCCGTTCCATCGGGATGTGGCGGGGGGGGGGTGTCTTCTCCCCGCCACTTCCCCTTTCGACCCGGCCCCCCGAAGGATACAGACCATGTTTTCCCCCTCCTCATCTGTACGTGGTTTTACCCTGATTGAGTTACTCATCGTCGTGGCGATCATTGCGATTCTGGCGGCGATTGCTGTTCCGAATTTTCTGGAGGCGCAAATCCGCTCCAAGGTGTCCCGTGTTGCCTCCGACATGCGGACAATTTCTGTCGGCTTTGAGGCGTATTACGTCGACTCCAATGCCTACCCGCCCGAGTATATCTCCCTGCTGGGAAGTATTTCGGAAACCGAACGCAACATGAAGTCCCAGGCCCACCTGACGACACCGATCAGTTATCTGTCCAGCATTCCCACCGATCCATTTCGACCAAAGGCCGCCTGGGATCCCCCCGTCTATTGGTATTACAACTGGCTTGAACGATATGGGCGTTTGATCAATGTGAATGCGGACTTTCAGGGTGGCAATACGCCGTGGTACAACAAGCCGGCGGCATGGATTCTGACATCCCTCGGTCCCGACCAGGAACCCCGTTTCCCCATCGTGTATGACCCGACCAATGGGACGGTGAGCAATGGGGACATTTCCCCGCTCGGTCCCGGTTGATTCCGCCCCGCCCCATGATCTTGAATAGACTTGTCAGCCCGGGAATGTATTCCCGGTACCCTCCTGCAACGGAGCTGCTTCATGGCCTACTTTGCCCCCCGCCAACCGGATTTTAATTACCTTCATCACCTCTTTCTTCTGGGGTGGATGCCCGACAAGCCCCTTACGGAAAAGGAGCTGCGGTATTACGTTTCCCATGTCAACGAGGAGGGAAAGAGCGACGGCTGGTTCTTCGACTCCTTTCTGCTTTTCAACACGAAGGCGCACTCGGGGAATGAGTTCAACAACGACATCAACATCGGCACCAGCATGTCGGGTGAAGGGGATTTCTTCGCCCTGCCCTCGCCAAATCCCGGGCGACGGAGTGACTGGCTTGCCCTGCTGGAGGACATCATTGGTCCCGATGGCATCTGGAGCGAGATAGACAGGACGATCGGGAATGTGGCGAAGGAAATCGGTCCGCCCCCCCACAAGCGCAATGCCGTCGTCACCATCCCCTACCCCCATCCCGGGCAATACGCCTTTGGGGGCGACCCGAATGAGAAGGGGCGCATCAACTTCAGCATCATGGGGCAGAACCTTGCCCAGGCAAGCAGCCAGCGACTCAAGGCGTGCAAGTGGTTCGTCGATGAAACCATCGAGCGATGGGAGAAACTCCAGCCGGAGAACCTCCACCTTCTCGGGTTCTACTGGATCTATGAATCCCTTCACTACTCATGGCAGGTTGATGATCACTGGGTGCTCAAGGAGCTCTATAAATACATACGCGAGCGTGGCTACAAGTTCTTCTGGATTCCCTTTTACAGCTCCTTCAACGTGAACATCCTCTCGTCATGCACGGAGTTTTACTTCGACGGCGCGATGCTCCAGCCCAACCACATGTTCTACGAGAATATAGACGATGTGGAGAAGGCGGCGCTGGAGGCCCGGGAGCGGGGCGCTGGTGTGGAGATGGAATATTACCCCTACGAAAATTCCTTCATGAAGACCATGGAGGACCGGCACCGGCGGTTCCGGAACTACCTCAATGGCGGGGTAAAATATGGTTACATGAAGGACTCTGTTTGCGGGTATTTCTGTGGATTCAACGATCTGCACCTCATGGCGACCGAGCTTGGACCGGACGAGCGGAAGGTCTACGACGACCACCACCGCTTCGTTGCCGGGACGTATGAAATCGAGTAGGACACCGGTCGTTGGGGGGGCGTGGAAATCTCCCCATCGGCCACCCCTTTGCAATGGTTTTTTTCGTAAAAAATCGGTCTTGATTTCCGCCGCTCCCCGCCGGAGTCTCCCGCTCAGGTCAGGCGGGATACCCGCGGGGAGTTTGTTCAGTGGCGACATCAAGAAAGACAGTGCCGGCAACCATCACCATCCTGGATGATGTGGAGAAGTGCGAGAAGGAGGCGATCGAGGGCATTCTGGCCCTGCCGCCGCGCAAGGCGGTTCAGATCGTCATCAACTCGGGCGGGGGAAGTGTCTATGCAAGCCTGGCGATCATCGCGGCGATGCGGTTGAGGAACCTCAACGCCGAGGCGGTGGTCCTTGCCGATTGCAGCAGCGCCGCCCTTCTTGTCCTGGCGGCATGCCAGCGGCGACTCCTGGCTCCCCACTCCTCGTTTCTGTTCCATCCCATGCGCTGGTCCAGCGAGGAACAGGCCCGGCTGACCGCGGCAAAGTCCTGGGCGGGGGAGTTTGACCGGTTGTCCACCATTTTCGAGGACACCCTTGCCGATGAGCTCCCCATCGACCGGCGGACGCTTCGGGGCTGGATTCGCCATGAAAAGTATATTTCCGCCGCGGAGTTGATCGATCGTGGCATCGCCGAGCCCCTGGACCCGGCGAGCGGCAAGGTCATCCCCATCGTTCGCCAACGTCGCAAGAAGGCACCCGCCCGGACACCGGTCCGGATTCGCCGTTTCGGCTGACCGGTCGTCCCCCGCTTACTGCGGGTTGTAGGTCGCCGAGGCGCCCGCCCTGATGCTGGTCTGGAAGATCGCATTGATGAATTCCAGCACGGCACGCCCGAAATGGGTATAGACGAAAATTTCATCCCCATCCCGAAGCAGGAAATCCTGATCCTTCCTCAGCTGCATCCGGCGCATGTTGAGGTAGAAGGACTCGGGGTCTTCGCCGGGGGCGGTGCGGACGACTTCCACGACGCTTTCCGCGCCGATGCGGTTTCCCCCCCGCTCGGCGATGGCCTGGGTGACCGTCCGAAGGCTTGGCCCCAGAAAGACCACACCCGGCTCCTCCACGCGGCCATGGACGAAAACCGTCCCCGCCGGGGGAATATAGACGATATCGCCGGGCATCATCTGGATGTTCCACGCCAATTCGCCGGCATTGATGAAGTCCTCGATGGGGATGATGATTTCCTGCCGACCGAGTTTCTCGACGTCGCCATCGAGTTTCTCGAGGAGTTCCTCCAGGGAAAGACTCACACGGTCGGCGGTGGGAACCTTGTGGCGGTAAACCTTGAGGTACCTTCCCGGGGCCAGGCCACCGGTGCGTCCCCCAAAGGTCAGGCCCCCGGCACGGAAGATGACCTCCAGCAGGGTGTCGCCGGTTTCCAGGTTAAAGCGCCCGGGGCTCCTGACGGTTCCAAGAACGGCAATCCGGTTTTGAAAGGACTTCTCCACGGTGACGAGGGGGACGGGGTTTCGTACAAAATCGGCGAAGGCGATTGTCAGTTCCTTCTCCAATTGGGTGGCCGTTTTGCCATGGACCCGAATGGCACCAATATAGGGAAGGGTCACGGTGGGGCTGTCAGTCACGGTAATGCGAAAGCGTTGGCCGTCCTCCAGACGCTCACCAAGAATATCGGGTCGGCCAAGGAGGGAGATGGCCAGTTCATCGCCTGGACCGATGTGGTACTCCTCGATGGTGGTGTATTGACTGGTGGGATCGGCGAGGAGTTCCTGAAGACGGGCCTCCACGCTTTCCTTCTCGGGATCAAAGGGGGGAGGGACGAAGGGGCTGTTGGGGCCCCTGGCACCACAACCGACCAAAATTGCAAGGAATGCTAGGAGTAGGAAATTTTTACAAATCATGGCGATCCGGGTTGGGGGTATGGTTTGGAGGAGGGAGGAGAAATCTCCGTCCATGGGAAAGGTTGCGCCTTGGGTACTTGTGAGCAAGCCTTTTGCTGAAGTGCCGCGATTCCACCTTCATCGCCCCGCCAGCAGTGGGGGAATTCAGGCGCCCGCTGGATGAATGCCGGTTGATTCATGGAGGGGCGATCAGATAAGGATGAACAGGCGGCGAAACCATCCAAGAAGGCCCCACCCTTGCCCAAGCCTGCTGGACAATCCATCCCCCCACTCCAGACAATTGTTCCTGTCGGGCGTGTCATCGGTGTCTCCCTTGATGCCGTTGTCACGATCATGTTTCCCGCCGATACCTTCCTGCCGAGAAGTCTCCGCGGGGTGGCGAGCGGCTTGTCGGAAAATGGCATGAATTGGATGACCTTCCAGCTGACTCCCAGCCAGGTGCAGCAGATCCAAAGCGAATTGCATTTTGCCAAGGTGGTGCTGGACCTTCCCACGGTGCGGGTTCCGATCAAGCTCAGGGCTGCGGTTGCTTCGGTCACATACAGACTTCGCACAACCACCGATCCCGCCAGCGCCAATCTGGGTCTTCAATTCACCGCCGATGGAAACGTGGAGGGCCTGCAGTTGCTCAACGAGGGCCTTGAAAAACTCCGATCATCGTCCATCAACACCCAAAGCCTGAAGGCGGTACACCGGCCCACTCCCAAGCCGAGTGGAATAATGCCCCGAAAGTTATGACCCATTAGCGCCTGCGACGGGGACGACCCTCCTCCGGGGCCATCTTAACGATGCGGGGGTGGAATTCGCCCAATGTTTCCACCAGATGGGATTGATTCGCCATGATCCGGCGGATGTCCTTGTAGGCCATGGGGCATTCGTCAAGCCCCCCGGATAGAAGCTCCACGCCCCTTTCCGCCAAAAGTTTGCGTACCTGGGAATTCGTGAATGATTTCTTCGCGGCCATGCGCGACATGGCCCGCCCCGCACCATGGGAAGCCGAGTGCAGCGACGCCTCGTCACCAAGCCCGCGCACAAGATATCCGGGGTCGGCCATGGAGCCGGGAATAAAACCGAGGATCCCCCGTCCGGCGGGGGTGGCTCCCTTGCGGTGGACGATATACGTCTCCCCGTCGTGCTTTTCCCGCCATGCAAAGTTGTGATGATTGTCGACCTGAAGGATGGCACCGATGCCCGCGGCCTTCAGGACGTGGCGGTGGATGCAGTCATGGTTGGCCGCCGCGTAGCGCCCCGCCAGGTTCATCGCCTCCCAGTATTCCTGCCCTTCAGCGGAGGACATCGCCAGCCAGGCGAGGCGGGAGAATTGCCGGGGGAGTGACGAGCAGATTTTTGCGGCAAGCTTGGAGTAATGTTCGGCGATTTTGCTGCCGAATCCACGGGAACCGGAATGGCTCAACAGGGCCAGATATTCACCCGGGGCGACACCGAGGGTGGGATCGTCCAGCTTGAGGGTGCCCCATTCGACGAAGTGGTTGCCGCCGCCGGAGGAGCCAAGTTGCTTCCAGGCTCCCTGGTGGAGTTGGCGGAACTTGCCGGGAAGGTTTCTCCATGCCGGGTCTTCCATCACCGGGTGCTCCCGCCGATTACCGGGCTGGAAGTCAGCGCCCATCCCGAAACTGGTTTCCTCCTCAATCGCATTCACAAGACGGCCACGAAGGCCCTCGAGACGATTGGCGGGAAGCTCGGTGATGGAAAGCTTCATGCGGCAGCCGATATCCACACCAACGGCCCAGGGAATGACCGCATCCCGGGTGGCGAGGACACCACCGATGGGAAGTCCGTATCCAACATGGGCGTCGGGTGCGAGGAACCCGCGGTGTGCCACGGGGAGGCGGCAGGCGGCGTCCATTTGCGCCAACGCTTCGGATTCGATGTCCTCGCGGCCACAAACGGCATATTCCACCGGTGTGTCCCGAATGGAATCGGCGGCCCGCTGCTTTTCCTCCTGGAAGCATTCGGCCAGTGGATTCCACACGGGATCATCGATGTATTGATCGGGATGGGCGGCCACCTGGTCCGCCAGGTCGATGGCGTCCTCCTGATCCATGCCGTCCTTGACGGCACGGCGGATGACCTTGATGGCAACGCCAATGGCTTGTCCCTGCTTCCATCCGCGTTGAATGAGTTTCCTGCCGGTAATCTTCATGGGGGTCCGTTTTCATCGTGTGTGGGCACTTCGTGATGCGCCCCGGCACTCAGTTGGGTGGAAAATGATTTCCCTGTCAACGCCCGGAATGGCCGGGACGTTCCTGTTTTCCATCCTGCCGGGTTGTGGCACTTTCTTCTCGACATGACCAGCGCCTCGGAGAAACGTGGTGAAGATGGTAACTTTGGTGCCTCGAATCCGTGTCGTTGTCTGTCTATACGACCGGCAGGGCCCACCGGGAGATGCACGGGAAATGCCTGTAATACGGGACAAGCGCGCCCCCCTTGAGGAGGATCGCCCCCTGTCGCTTGCGGAAGCGTCACTGATGTTTGTCGAGGATGAGAAGAAGCACACCCTTTCGGCGTATTACCATCAGCTTTGGCGGGAAACATCGCGCCTGCAATACCTGGCTCCCTACCTTGTTTTCCTCCTGCTGGCGGGGGTTGTTCCGCTGTATGGTTCCTGGATGCTCTTTGCGCTTTTGTCCCTCGTCTATATCTACTTGCTGCAGGTTTGGATGGCGGTCCATTATTCCAGGCGTGTTCTCGGGGTGACCACCATCGATGAACTGGCCGCGGCGGGGATGACACCACGGCGTCTCAAGGATGACATTCATTTTTATGTCATGTTCCGGTGTCAGTGCGTCATGGTCCCCCTTATTCCCGTTTTGGTGGCTGGGTCGCTCTATTTGGGGTACAAGAATCTGTTTGGTTTTTTTGGGGAACCCTTTTTCACGCTCGGTTTCATTGGCTCGGTGTTTTCCTTTATTGTCTATATCTTCCTCACCGGGCTCGTACTGGATTTCATGTTTGCCGGTCATGTTAAGATGGATGGGATTCGGGGTGGGACGGCCTCGCTGCTTCGGGAGTTAGGCGAGGAGTTCATGGGTATTATTGTGGCCCTGATCTTCGTGGGTTTCATTGCCTTTGTGGTCTTTTTGCTGCGGCTCCTCTTCAGCGGTTGGATTCACAATGGCCTGGCGGCGCTGCTTTTGATCGGTTCCTTTTTTCTCGCGTTGTTTTTATTCGTGAAATTGACCAGTTCCCGGATGAAGGGAGCCAGGACGGGTGGCGGAGGGGAGGGGTAATTTTTTGCTGGTTCCACGAACCGGCCCATGATTTGCCTAATACTTGTTGTGTCGGCGATTTTTCCGCCAAATGGACCGAACAAACCCGGTCCCGATGGTGAAGCATCGACAAAATCGCCACACTCAGCGCAATTATTCCAACCCCAGAAGGAGTTTCACCCACATGGCTTATACCCTTCCTCCCCTTCCCTACGCCAAAGATGCCCTCGAGCCGCACATTGATGCCAAAACCATGGAAAT
>JAFIGB010000086.1 GCA_020831705.1 Candidatus Sumerlaeia bacterium
GGAAGATCTACAATACGAGAAGCGTGGGCCACACCGGAACCCTCGATCCCCAAGCCACAGGTTTGCTCATCATCCTGCTGGGGGAGGCAACCAAGATCAGCGAATATCTCGTTGGATGCGACAAATCCTACGAAGGCACCATGCGTCTCGGGGTTGTTTCCGATACCTACGACATCGACGGGAAAATCGAACCCGGTCCCGGTGAACCGATCCCCCCCACCATCGAGGCCCTTCAGGAGGCTGCCAACGCCTTCAAGGGGGAAACCCAACAGATCCCCCCGCCCTTCTCGGCCAAGAAAATTATGGGCAAGAAGCTCTATCAATATGCCCGCGAAGGCAAGGTTCCCGAGGAAATTCCCCCACGCACCATCCGTGTCGATGAAATCGAAATCATCAACTTCAAGGACGGCGTCTCCGAATTCGGCGTCGATTGCGCCTCGGGCACCTACATCCGCTCCATCGTCCACGACCTGGGGCAGAATATCGGCTGCGGAGCGATCCTTACCGAATTGCGCCGCACCGATGTGGGCAGGTTCTGCATTGAGGATGCCCATCTCCTCGAAAACCTTCAGGACATGACCGATGAGGAACGCCAGGCCGCCCTCCTCCCCATTGCCCAGGCCGTTCCCCTCCCGGTCTTTCATCTGGCACCCGGGGCGGAAACATGGCTTCGCCGGGGACAGACGATCCCCCACTCCCTCGTCCATTCCGCCGGGGACGAAACGGTCCCCTCCACCGGGTCGCTCGTGTCCCTTTGCCGCCTCAATGGGGAGATCATTGCCATTGCGAGGGTGGATCCTGCCCCCTCCTCACCCCCGCCCAAGTCCATGACCAGCACCAGCCCGCCGTGGTACCACCCGATGAAGCAATTCCTCATCCCTGATGAGGGCGCCTGAGTCATCTAATCCCGGGCACCGTTTTCGGTGCCCGGAAGATTGAAGAGGGAGGACTTGGGGTCGCCCCCGGGTCTTCCAGGAAGCCAGACTCCCCCAGGGTAATCCGCAGCCATCGTTAAACCTGCGGCGACGGGTTCTCGCCTTGACAATTGGGGAGTTGACGGAACTGAATAAACCACACCCGGGGGTTGCTGACCTGCCGGAGTTATTGGTGAATGGAGTGTTGCAATGCCTGAGTTTCTCTACGAGGCGCTCGACCGTGGCGGAAAGAACGTCAAGGGGATCATTGAGGCAGCCAACGAAGAAGTCATCGTTGAGAAGCTGCGCGGCATGGGATATTACCCTCTCAAGGTTGTCTCCCACAAGAAAAGCGCCGCCCAGGCGGACATTCTTGCCCTCCCCGGCCTCAAGCAGGTCTTCCACCGCATTACCTCCAAGCACCTGATGACCTTCACCCGCCAGTTGGCAACGCTCATTGATGCCGGGCTTCCCATCATCCGCTCGCTCGTCATTCTCCGCGAGCAGGTCGAATCGGAAATTTTCAAGGACAAAATCTCCGACATCATCGGGCACATTGAGGGGGGAGGTTCCCTCTCCGAGGCCTTCGCACGGCACCCACGCACCTTCAACAACCTTTACGTGAACATGGTTCGCGCCGGGGAAATCGGCGGTGTTCTGGAAACCGTTCTTAACAAGATTGCTGAGTTCCTGGAGAAATCCCAGGCCCTCAAGGGCAAGGTGAAGTCCGCCATGATGTATCCCGTCGTGGTGGGAATCCTCGCCACGCTGATTGTGGGCTTCATTCTGATTTTTATCCTGCCCAAGTTCACTGATATTTTTGCCCAACTCGGTGCCGAATTGCCCTGGCTGACGCAGCAGTTAGTCAACGCATCGGAAATACTCGTCAACCGTGCCTACATTCCCATCATCGGTCTGATTCTGTTGTGGATTATCTATGTGCAGATCAACAAGACCAAGCAGGGCAAGTACGTCTTCGACCGCATGAAACTGCACATCATCGTGTTCGGCCCGCTCATGCGCAAGATCGCCATTGTTCGCTTCGCCGGAACCCTGGCCACGCTGATTCACTCCGGCGTTCCCATCCTCCAGGCCCTCGACATTGTCCGCGACACATCCGGCAACGAAGTCATCGCCCGCGCCATGGAGCAGGTCTATCACTCGGTCAAGGATGGTGACACCATCCACGAGCCCCTCGCCCGCAGCGGCGTGTTCCCTCCCCTTGTCTATCACATGGTCGCCGTCGGCGAGGAAACCGGTGCCATCGACCAAATGCTCATCAAGGTCTCCGAGGCCTACGAGCGCGAGGTGGACGACACGGTGAACGCCCTGACCTCGATTCTCGAGCCCGTCCTCATCGTGTTCCTCGGTGTCATCGTCGGTGTCATCGTCGTCGCGCTGTACCTCCCCCTGTTCAGCATCCCGAAACTGGTCGGCAACTGATTCTCCATCATCGAAGCCTGTCTGGTTGTGAACGCCAAACTTCCACAACGCTCCTTATTCGCCCGTTTCCTTGTGGGAGTTGATGCAAAGTTGTCATGCTCATGGAGGCGGTTAAGTTCGCTTTTCGCTTTCCCCCTTCACCGCTCTAAAATCGGATCAAATGGGTGATGACTTCATGCTTCCTGGGTTTACTTCCCTGATACAATCGATGGCTCTGGATCGCCAATTCACGGACGGAGTTTTTCATGATCACCGATGATTTCGAAACAGTGGCCAAGCCGCTCGTCAATCGCGCGGAGGCGTTCATTGAGGATGTGCGCAGCGACCTGGCCGGTATCTGGACCGAACTGACGCCCGTTCCCATTCGACTCCCCCATGATGGTATTAAGGACTGGGACAGCGCGGCAGCCGTCAAGGAGTGGAATCCGGACCTGCTGATGCGGATCATCCGCAGCCGCGCAGCCCTTTTTGGAATCGTCCCACTTTCCGATCCAACCCGCCCCCTTTACATCGGTCAGACAACGAGCGGTTACGGGCGCATCCTCGAACACCTCTACCGCATCACTCCCCAGTGGAGAACAAAAGCCCTTCAGGTTCATAGCTCTGCATACCGGAGAAACGATCTCGGTCTTTCCATCCTGACACTGCCAGAGAAGGTTTCATCGATTGTATTGCTGATGGAAAAGGAGGCCATCAATCAGCTCCAGCCCCCTTGGAATGCGAACGACCGGGAAGGATTGGACCACGAATACTTGCAGGAGCGGCTTCGATTCTACGGCGAGGAATTGGCCCAACTGGAAGCGGAGAAACAAGCTCGCGGGAAAGACTTTGAGTTGAAGGTGCGCGCAACACGGAGCGATCGAATAAAGACATTGAAGGACCTTATCGACTATCTGAAGTTGAGGAGTGCGATGGGATGATCACCTCACTCCACCTGAAGGACTTCAAAAACTTTCAGAATGCCAAGATCAAACTGGGACCGGTGACGACGCTTGTGGGCGCCAACGGATCCGGGAAAAGCAACCTTTGCGATGCCTTCCGATTCCTGCACGGCATTGGGCGTGGCTATACATTGGCCCAGATATTCGGCGGAGCCCTTGGCGTCGGTGGCGAGAAGGTTTGGGAGGGAATCCGAGGGGGAGCGGTGGGATGCGCCCGCCATGGGCAGGAGGGGTTCGCCATCAAGCTGGAGACCCTTCATGAATCGGGCTCGGACGAGACCCTGGTGTATGAGATCAATGTCCTTACACCGAAGGCTCCCCACGAACCCACCGTCCGACAGGAACAATTGCTGATGGAGGAGGAAGAGGTGTATGCAGCGAAAAAGGAGTCCCTTCAAGACGTTCAATTTTCTCTATCTCTGGCTGGATTGCCAGATGGCAATTGGGATATCGATGACAAATCACCTGCCCTCTATGACGCTTGGAAGTTATCCCAGAATGTGGAAGAGGAAGATCCCTCTGGAGTCATCGACCTCAATGAAGCAGGGTATCTTTTGGGTTCCCTGGAATCATTAAAGTCGTGCCTGGGTGAAATTCGCTTCCTTGATCTGGTGCCCGATCAACTCCGAAAGCCCTGCGCTCCCGGGCAGTCGGTATTGGGAGCGCGGGGCGAAAATCTTTCCGGAGTACTTCAAAGCCTGCTCAAGGAAGAGAAGAACTCGCAAGTCCTCCTCAGCTGGATAGACAGCCTTCTGCCACATGAAATTGCCGGAATCGAGGTCGTCCCGGTCAGTCCCTCAACCGTACAGATCGCCCTGCACGAACCGGGTGGGAACATGGTCGATGGGGACAGGGTTTCAGATGGGACCTTGCGGTTTCTTGGATTTCTCGTCGCCCTCATGACAGCCGATCCGGGTGAGCTTCTGTTTTTGGAGGAGGTGGAGAATGGAATTCATCCATCGCGGCTCCATCTACTCATCGAGTTGATCGAGTCGCAGGCGCAACATCGAGGGATTCAGGTAATCCTGACCACACACTCGTCGACACTTCTCGACTTCCTGAACAAGCAGAGTCGCGAGCACGTCTATCTGATCTACCGGGACCGGGAGAATTCATCCGGGATGGTGCAGCAGGTGATGGCCCTACCCGAGGCGGGAAATATCATCGAGAAACAAGGCCTGGGCAAGTTGCACGCGTCCCATTGGATGGAGGACAGCACACTCTTTTCGCTCCCTGATCCGGAGGGCGAGTGATGGCCATCAACGTTGTGCTGATCTGTGAGAACCATCGTAAGGACCCACCCCTGATTGCCCCCATCGTGAAGGCTCTACTCGCGGCTGCCAGGTCGGGGAACCAACGCATCAATCTGGTGGTGAATCAAGTAATCGAGATACACGGCTGGGATCAGGCTACGCGTCAGGAGTATCTGTCCCAGGTCTTTGAGAGCTATCCAGGAGCGCATCTGTATCTCCTCTGTATCGATCGGGATGCCGAGCAAGGGCGGACTCATCGCTTACAGCGCGCGGAGAGGGAGTCATTTTCCGGACTTTCCGGGGAGAAGGTGCTGCTTGCTGAACATGCGATTGAGGAAGTTGAGGTCTGGGTTTTGGCGGGCTTGAAGGACCTTCCCGGTGATTGGTCCTGGCGGGAGATCAGGGAGGATCGAGACTGCAAGGAGTGGCTTGCAATCTATGCAAGGAAGAAACAACTCGACCTCAATGTGGAGCAGGTTCGTAAGGAGCTCGGGAACCAGGCTGCCAGGAATTACAGTGCCATACGGGGAAAGTGCCGGGAGGATCTGGCCCGGCTGGAGGAAAGAGTTCGAACCTGGATGACGATTCGGGATGGCGGAAGCCCTGACAAACGGAGTGAGATAAACAAACTCCTGACCCCGTGACTCGCCCAGTAGCTTGCGACCCAAATTCCCATGGAGCGTTCGATGTCCGGAACCCAACATCGAATGAGAAGTAGTATACCGATGACGCCAACCGCATGACCCCTTGGCGCAGGGCTGTGCATCCCCGGCATAATTCCACACCGTCAAGTGAACACATTATTTCATTGCTGTGTATATACAATCTTCACACGGAGAATTCGGTGTGCGGCGCAGCGCGCCACCTACTCCGTTGCTTCGGGCGTTGAGGGGGCGGTGGTGGTGCCGGCGCGGCGAAGTTCCCGGATCCAACGCTCGGCGTGGGGATCGGGGGTGTCGCGGAGGCGCATGTAGCGCTCGAGGTCCGCAAGAATCTCGGCGGCGGGGTGCCCGAGTTCGTCCTTCGTGATGGCCTTGTTCAGCCATGCCTCGGCGAAGCCGGGACGGAGTTCCGTCGCACGCTTGAAGCAGGGAAGGGCCTCGGCGGGGTTGTCCAGACGCAGCAGGGCCACACCCAGATTGTTCCAGGCACGCTCGTGGTCGGGGTCAAGCTCGGTGGCGCGACGGAAGCGGACGCGTGCCTCGTCCAGGTTCTCCTGATCAACGAGGAAATTTCCCCACTCAAAGTAAACCTGGCCACGGCGTGGGTATAGACGCTGGGCACGTTGGAATTCCTCCGCGGCGGAGCGGGTACGACCCGTCCGGTGGAGGGCATTTGCAAATCCCAGACGTGCTTCCAGGTCGGCGGAATCCAGACGGAGAATGCGCTCCCAGAATCGGGACGCCTCGTCCATGCGGCCGGCCTGCACAGCATTGCGGGCTGCAGCACGGAGGGCGGGGAGGTCCGCTTCGGGGCCTTCAAAAAGCTCGGGGAATACGGTACGTCGAAGTTCCTCCTCGTCGACGCCCTCGGGAAGATCACTCAATCCCATGTCATCACGGCCCGCCATGACGCTGATGGCGCGTCCAACGCCGCCGAGTCGCTCGCTGCTGGGCCTTGTGGTGGCGGGTTCGGCAGTGGCAGGGCGCTCCGTAGTGGAGGGGCGTTCCGTGGTGGCGGGGGGATCCGCCTCCAGGGGTTCCAGACTTGTTTCCCCATCACCGAGGGGCTCAAGGGGGACCGGTTCGTCCAGTTGACGGGCAAGCTGAACACGGGCGAGTTCACGCTCGGCCTTCGCCAGCTGAAAGTCGGGAGATTGATCAATGGCGCGATCGTACCACGGAATGGACTGCTCAAATTGACCAAGGCGGTAATACGTGTGGCCAACGTGGTATTGAAGGACAGGGCGGTCGGAGACATCGATGCCGCGGAGAAAGGTGTCGCGGGCGAGGATGAAATCGCCATCGGCCACAAATTCCTGCCCACGGGTGAGGTGGTCGAAGGCTTCACGCCGCTCGCGGTTCTGCAGGGCGACGGGATCGTGTAGACATCCCTGGGTAAGACCAATGGCAAGCATCGCTGTGGCGAGGCCGAAAACACCCCGTCGCCATGGCGCGGGGTGTGATGTATAGATGGGCAATGCCTTCTTCAATGGCTGTATCCGGTGGGGTGATGGGGCCAATCGCCCGTGCTACTTGCTCCGTGTGAGGGAGACCAGCTCCTCGTTGGAGAAGGTGGCAACCATGCCTTCAAGACCGGTAAACAGGCCGTAATACACCCAGATCTCCCGCGAGACGCCCTGGCCACGGACACCTTCGCCGCCCATGATTTTCTGGACGCGATCGGGGCTGTGACCGACGAAGTCGGTGGAGGGCTGGTTGAACATTTCATTGGGATAACCGAACCGCAGGCGGAAGGTATCCATCTCGGACATCTCACCTTCATAAACAAGGCGACCACCAACGAACTGAACAACGACCTGGCGATCGTGATAGATCCATTCATCGACAAGCTCGCCGGTGAGGGAAGCCTTGAAGGCATCCCGAACGAAGTCAGGCTGGCCATGGCGGGTCAGCACTTCCTCCTTGTCCGGAGTCATCCGTCGCAGCTGGGCCGGGCTCTTGATTTCATCGTAGGCCGACCGCTTGTAATTCGTCATGTAATCGAAGGCCCCGTGGGCCTCCCGCCGCTTGAAGGATTCCGCCACGTAGGGCGCAACAACGATGTAATCCAGCCGCTTGTCACTGGATTGGCATCCCACCGAAAGGATCAGTGCGGCAGTCACGGCGAAGAGTGAGGAAAATTTGAGCAACGCTTGAACCTCCGGAGTCAGGCCACCCGGGAGCAGTGCCGGGGGCACTTCACAATGGGCAGGGAGCCACACAGGTCAAGCCGTAAGGAGAGGGCCCGGGTGATGACGCTCCTGCCGCATCGATCCGACGCACAAATCACACCATCGACACCACACCGAATCACCCCACGGCGAACGCCCCTAACTCCTTTGAATGGAGTCCTTTGCATCTGAACTCAAACCCTCCCGGCGAACCACCCTGCCATGGGCTCCTTCACCGGTTCCGCGAAAAAGCCGCTCCCCCAAGGAAAACCACGGATCAACACCCGTCAATGACCAGGGGTCACCGCAGGTTTCTTCATTACGACGGGCGCCGTGTTTCGGCTCGGTCGGTCGCTTCCCGATCCAGACGGGAGGAGCAATCGCAGGCTGTTGAGCACGACGAGGACGGTGCCCCCCTCGTGACCAATCACGCCAGCGAGGAGGGGAAGCGCCCCGAAGGCCGCCGTGATGACCATGATGGAGGCGGCACCGATGGAGATGACCAGGTTCTGGCGAATAATCGCCCGGGTGCGCCCTCCCAGTTCCCAAGCCTCGACAAGATCGAAGAGCCGGTCCTTGGCGAGAATAATGTCCGCCTGGGCCAAAGTTGCCGCGCTTCCCCGGATGCCCATGGCAACACCGGCGGTGGCTGCGGTGAGGGCCGGGGCATCGTTCACCCCGTCGCCGACCATGATAATGCCACCCCGCTCCGCTTCACCGGAGACAATTTTCCACTTCTCATCGGGGGCCAGTCCTCCCCGGGCATCGTCGATCCCGATGGAGCGGGCCATGCGGTTCACGGCTCCCTGATGGTCCCCACTGAGAACCATCGGGCGAAGGCCACGGCGGGCAAGGGCGGCCACCGTTTCTCGCGCTCCCTCCCGGGGAGTTTCGGAAAGATGGAAACGAATCATCTCCTCATCATCGAGGGAAACGACCGAGCGGGAGAAGTCCCCGTCCCCGCCATCACCGTCGATGGTCCCTGCACGGCCAAGGGCAATGACACAGCCCCGCCACCGGGCGGAAATTCCGTGACCGGGGCGCTCGGAAACCTGGTCGAGTTGAATTCCTGCCGGTTCGATGTGCCGGCCCCGAAGATGCCGTTCAACGGCCCGTGACGCGGGGTGGGTGGAGGAGCGGGCCAGTTCCAGGGTTGCCGCGAGGAGTTCCGCGTCGGCGCTGGCGGTACCGCTCACCTTGAGAACGCCCGGTTCGCCGGTGCTCAGGGTGCCCGTCTTGTCGAAGGCAACCGTCCGGGCGCGGCCAATGGCGTAAAGCCCGATGCCTCCATTAAATAGAATCCCCCGGCGGGCGCCGCTGGCAATGGCGGCAAGGATGGCACTGGGAATGGACAACACAATAGCGCAGGGCGATCCGGCAACGAGGAGCACCATCGCCCGGTAGGCAGCCGTTCCCGCGTCCAGCCCCGCCAAAAGCCACCACGCAAGGAACCCCACCCCCGACGCCAAAAGAATCACCACGGTGAAAATGCGCCCCACTCGCTCCGAAAGAACCTCCGCAGGAGAGCGCCGCGCCGGGGCGTTTTCCACCAACCGGATGATCTTTTGCCAGGCGCTTTCCCGGGCAGGACGGAGCACCCGCGCCATGAGCCTTCCCCGACCATTCACGGCGCCGGAGGGAAGCTCCACCCCGCGGCGGACTGCCAGTGGCTCCGATTCCCCGGTCATGGCGGAAAGATCGGAATCACTTTCCCCCTCCACGACAACACAATCCAGCGGCACCCGTTCGCCGGGACGGATCACCACAAGGGCACCCACATGGAGATCGTCCACGGCAATTTCCCGCTGTTTGCCGCACTCCACGGTGGTGACGAACCGGGGCATGTCGCGGGTCAGTTCCTCAATGGATCGATGGGTCCGTGCGCGGGCGTACTCCTCCATGGCCTTGCTGGCACCAAAGA
>JAFIGB010000489.1 GCA_020831705.1 Candidatus Sumerlaeia bacterium
TCACAGCAGTAACCCAAAACCCGAAGGGGGGTCAATATCACCGGAATAGGGGGTCAGTTTGCTCCGGAATATGCAGTTATTAATTCAAAAACAGTGTATCATTGGCATTATGAACAAACAGAAAGCCATAAACAAGACACATAAGAGGATAATTAAAGCATTAAGAAAGTAATGTAGAGTTGGGTTTCAAAAAAATGGACTTTAGATAATAAAACAAATAAAAGTAATAAGTTAATAAATATTTTTTTTAGTTAGTGCGTCAAACAATACTTATACTACTGACGTGTTTAAATAAACAATTATTCTTTGAGTAAATAATAATGTTTTTTTATCTAAAAAACTCTTTTATAAACTGATGATCCAATCTTTATTCGACGACAATTTATTACCTCAATTTCTTGAGTTGTCAATCCAAAGTCATTGGGATTAAAATATCGTATAATTCTATTATTGCCACGCACAGTCCATGTTCCGGTTGGGGGATATTGTATATTCCCATTTCGATAATCGATAGTTCCTGAAAAATTTCCATTAGTATGAAATTTAATATCATACGTGGCAATATTTGTAACCAAAAAAAAAGTATAACCGCTAATACACTCACGAACCTGTTCTTGAGTGAGAGTTCGGGGGTTATCGATATTTTCTGTATCCATTTCAATAATTTCCGACAATATAAATAATATCACAAAACCAATCAGGTAATATCCCCACTTGGGGATGGTTATTTGGCTACTGTTAGTATCATTCATGCTTCTATCAATTTTTAAGTAAAGTTAAATATTATTGAATAACTAAATCGAAAATAAATATTTAATAATAATTATTATTAATGATAATAAATTTATTTGAATACATTTATATTAACTATGCATACTCAGCATGCGGGATTGGATAACCCTGGCTATGCATAAGTTACATATTCTTTTTAAAAAATATACTCACTTGATTAATCAATTGATTCTCTCATAAAATTCTGTTCCCAGATGTACACCATGCATAATTGTATCAATAGATATCATGTTATTATTATACACATATACTTGTTTTGTTTGTTGAGAAATTGAACCGGCCCTTGTAATCGATCCCAAATAGAATGATCTGTTTTGCCTGGCTTCTACTACTTGTGAAATATATCTTTCATAAGTAATATTATCAAGAATACCATTAAAGATTAAACCATGGTTGTGAAAATACAGTCGTTTGGTATTATCCAAATTCTTCCATCTTCCCTGCAAAAAGTCAATAATATCAGAATCTACATTCGGTTCTTCGTTGGAAAGAATACCTATTAATTGGCCGGGATCAAGTCCATTTCCTTCATACTTATAAAAAAATAAATTATTACTTTTGGGATAAATTACATAAACAACTTCATGTTTATCATTGGCAATAACTACTAAATCGGATTCGACATGAGTATGATAAAGCATACCACTTTTAACTCTTCCATTATATTCGAGTTCATAGTTGTTTGACTCATCAACTACCAAATCAATATTATTATATATATTCCACTCACCAAATAAAAAACTTTCTGTAAATATTTCTCGTTCTTGATTAAGCTCGTTATTTGTGCAAGAGAACAGCAAAAAAACAATATTAAGTAAAAATAAATTATTTAATTTCATACTATTAATTATTAGAATGAATATTACGTAACTAAATTCCGCAATTACATGATTTTTGTTTCCATTAGGGCTTAAAGATTAAGTTAATAAAAGTATTAATAACTTGCAATTCATTCCAAAAATAATTTCAATGCTAAAAAGTTTAGTAAGTTATGCCTTTTATTTCAAATAACACCTTGCTACTTTAGCGTCTTGCAGTTGAGCTTTTTGCACTCGACACTTCTCAATAGCTAATATTTCAGGTAAATTATTGAAGACCGCCACACACCATTATCGCCAGCCAGCAGCCGGTATCCGGCTCGCACGATATATTTGCCGAAGCAATTATAGCCGACGCCATCCTGGACCGGATGATTCATACCTTTTGCCTCATTGACCAAAAAGGGGAAAGTCTGTGAAATAAACTGTAATTTTGGCAGAACCCCAAAACAGTAACTAAAAAACCCAAGGGGGGCAATATCACCGGAATAGGGGGTCAGTTTGCTCCGGAATATGCACAAATAACCTGGGCAATCTCATTTATGGTCTGGCTTTTATATTAGACCATGATCTCTTGATGGCTGGCATATCTGTTTTTAACATGATTTCTACTCACCCAGCATCGATTTTTGAAGCAGGATCTGGCTGTTGTTGTAAAAGGGTACATCGGTTTTCCCCAATACTAAGGTAGGAAGTGTTCCTACTTCTGAGAGGTTATCCATTGGTACCAATACTGTTTTCGCACCATTTTCAGATAGCAATGTAATTTTATCTGCAAAGCTCGAAGCTCGCTCGATTGCGCCTCCAATTGAAATGTTGCCTACTACAGCAAGAGCTGGCTTTAGATTCTTCTTATAGATAGCTGAGATAATGGCTATATAAACTGCACTTCCAATACCACCACTAACATACTTACCCATCAGGTTACTTACCTGAACATTGATGTCGTAAGAGGAGAGGGTGTGCTGTTCGTTGAGTATGCTTTTCTCATTAGCCCTGATGTAGTTGTGGGTATTCTTAACGTTCTCCTTAACATCTTTGGAGCTTGTACCTGTAATGTTCAGTTTTCCTGAGCCTTTCAATGCTACCACTTCTATTTTAACAAGGGCGTGGTTATCTCCGTCACTTGTTGCGGTGTAACATACGCCAGGCTGCAAGGGGTTTGATTCAATGAGGGATGTGCCTTTCTGCTCCTGAAGCCCTACAAAGATTTCTTCTTGGGTTTCTTTATCTATGTAAGAAAAATTAGTATCCCAAAACTCCATGCCACCGATACGCTTAAGTTGTTCCTTAACGCGCCTTCTCATTTCAAGAGCTATCACGAGGTATTCCTGCAAGTCGTCTTTAGTGTAATCGTTATCGGGATGCAGAAGCTTTATGAAGCCGGAAACTATTCGTCTTACCGATCTCGAATCTCTTTGCTTAAGGTGAGAACCTAAAGAAAAATAACGGTCAATAGCATCATAGTGAGTAGTTTTGCGCTGTGACTTTAGGATTTCAGAGAAGAAGTCGGTGCTGAACCCAAAGTGATTGGTAAAGTTATCGGGGCTGAATTTTGTTATTTCCCAACCGGGCAAATATAGATTAAACCTGTCAAGGAAAGCTGTGTCATGATTCACTTCATTTGAGAGCGGACTGAACAGATGAGATGTCTGTAATACCGTTTCTACCGGCTGATTGATATTGCCATTCAGAATTACAGAAGCTGACCCAGTAATCTCTCCGCCCTTTGCTCTTGAGAAAGAACCTGATTCCATATAATCTTTCATAAGAGGGATCGCATCACGGTCTTTGAATAATTTATCTGTGCTTTCATCGAAACATATAGCATCCCAAAGACCAACAGCACCAACTCTGCCTGTGTTATTATTCACAAATAACTGTGCAACGGTTCCCTGGCCTCCTGAAATAAGTATAGCATAAGGAGTTATTTCCTTGTATATGTATGACTTACCTGATGACCTGGGGCCGAGTTCAACCATATTAAAATTAGCTTCAACCAGCGGCAGCAACCTGCAGAGCAACAGATTTATTTTTCTCTCATCAAGACCTTCACTGTAGGGTTCATAACCTGCACTCCTTAAGAGCAGAGTTTTCCATTCGCTCTTAGTAAATTCTTTCCGTTTGGCGGTTATTTTGGAATTGTCAAAGCTTGACAGCTGAATCGGTTTTATACTTCGGACTACAAAGGGATATACAGCAGAACCAACAATAATCATAGGATCGTATTCCATCTCAATTATTGCCCATATACCACCCAGCAGGAGCTTCTCATGATTTTTGACAAGCTCATCACTAATGTTGGCATGCCTGATATTGCTGTTACTGATGCTTGCCCAATAACAATCTCTCTTTGAATCGAGCTCAACCGAAATTTTATCAATTATCTTATATCTGCCCTTTTCACGAAGCTTCGACTGGATAAGGGTGCTTTCCTCAGGGTTAATGTAATGATTCCGGAGTACTGTTTTCACATTCTCCATGCCTTCCCTTAGCTTTTCTTCATCTTCGGTACTACAGGTATTGGCAAGCAGGTACTCCAATACAAATGCAGGTACATTTGCTCCGCCCTTAATGATACCAACGAGGTCTTTTTTTACTACATAGCCTCTAAAATGCTCTAAAGCTTTTTTGTCAAGATCATCTAATACTATCATAAAGCACTAATATTTATATGGTTGGGATCATAAGATTGAGGATGGTTTCAGCTGGTAATTGTTACGGAGCTGCCTGTATATTTCAAAAACATCTGCAAAGGGTGCCATCTTCATGGTATAGGTATCCTCGGAGATTTTGTTGTACTCGCGCAGTTCTGTTAAAGCGAAATAATCACGGCTGATAATAAACTCAACCCTATCCATAACCTGATTCCTGTATTCTGCTTCAGTCGCATCCAGTATGCCTTTGATTTTAATCAAAAGCCAGCCATGCCTGAGCTTATAATCCCGCTCATTCAGGTACTCAGGCAGGGTGTTATAAATCCATTCTCCGCTGATACTGATCATCAGAACAGACCTCCAAAATCTCTCGCATTTGATTTTTTGATATTTACAGAATCGAGCTGCTTTTGGCTCTCTGCGTCTACTACAACGGCTGTTACTTCATTGTGGCCGCTAAATGAAAATTCGAATGCCTCAGTCATTCCCTGTTCCATTGTTATAATATGGCTTTTGCCCTGGCTAAGGTTATTTGCATAGAGCAGAATCTGCACTCTTCTCGCAGATGAAAACAAATCTTTGGATTTACCGCAAGCAGCCAGCTTTATTTTATACCACTCTCCGGTAACATCCCCTAATTCAGCTTTGTTTTCAATATTTACCTCAAGGCCTTCAGTAACAGGTGCCGTATTTGAGAAAACAAAGCAGGGTATAATGATCTCCTGTGGGGTAAAGCCACCATGAGCAAATCCGTAAACCCCCTTCGATTTAAAAGGCCGGTGGTTCTTCGCAGCATATACAAATCTGTACTCCTTATAAGGGCGCTCGAACTTTAGCCAGTCTTTATTTGGCTGAGGAGATACTGTTCTGATAAAGCGTTCATGAACCTCCTTTTTCCCTTCAGCTGAAGGATCAATCTTGGCAGCTTCATCCAAAAGCCCTGTAAGTACGAACCCATGATCGGTAACCAGGTAAATCTGCTTGTAGCCCATATTAAGCAACAGTTGAATTTGTTTGATAAGCTCTTCTTCAAACTCCTGAAAAAGTTTGATGGCACTCATCTGCAGGGTCTCCCCGATAGTATCTATATCTTTGTAGGTAAGTACGAGATAATCTGCATTAATACCACCGTGAAGGCTGCTTAGGTGCTTAAATGTTATGTCTTTGGCTGTTGCCTCAAGCAGTTTTTTCTCCCGGTCTTTGTGTATGGGTATTACTTCATTATTGCCTGCATACAAAGCACTCATATTATGCTCTGTTTCGGAAGGCATATCTGCAAAGAGGGTATTTTTGCTGATTTCACACTTACCCTTCAGCTTTGAGGCTACAAAAGCTGCTATTTCGTATCGAATGCCATCACCTACAATAATTGCGGTACCCGGCTCTGATTCTGAAATCAGCTTGGGTAGGTATCCCTGCTGATTGGGCTTATACTCATTAAAATACTCGAACCAATGTTGCAGCAGCTCATCATTCAGGTTTTCATAATGCTCTTGTATGGGGGCCACAATTTCCTGATGCTGAAGGAATTCAGCATAAATGTTGCGCATGGCCCGGTCTGCTTTGTGAAAAGATTCTTTATAGAATGCAGCTACTTTTTCGAGTGAGTCACACGTAGCTAATGGTCTGTTATCAAATCTGAACAGCGTAATAACATCATGCCACCATGCCGGAACATACCTTGCAGCTTTACGGCTGTTTATTCGTGCATTCAGAGTTTTGAGTTTATGTTCTACAAAAGGTTTGTCTCTGAAATTTATGGCAATTTCTCTGAGCTGCGCTTTATCAATATTAGTGAAGGAATGGTCCGGGTGTATTTTCCAAATATCTGTGCCGGAGGGGACACGATAGGTATCTGCATACGCCTCAAGTTTTGATACATGGGTGTTGCTATCAAGCCATTTGTGGTAAAGCGTTAACAGCTCAGGTTCTATATCGCGATTAGCAAGCCCCTTAAAGATGTGG
>JAFIGB010000004.1 GCA_020831705.1 Candidatus Sumerlaeia bacterium
ACCTGATCAAGACGGGGACGAACATCGTCTCGGGCTCCATCGCAGAACTTCGTTACAGTGTTGATGTCAATACGCTGGAAACAAACGAGACGGACAAGCTGGAGCTCAATCAGGTGGGCCGCTGCCATGTTGCCCTCAACCGTGCCATCCCCTTCGATGGATATACACGGAACAAGGCCACAGGATCCTTCATCATCGTCGACCGCCTGACGAACAGCACCGTCGGTGCCGGAATGATCAGTGATATACATGGAGCGGAACAGCGCCGGAACCTTTGGGATGCTGGAGCCGCGGATACATTGGCGCGCAAGACAAGCCGTGTCTCCACCACGGAACGCCAGGAACGCCTTGCACAGAAGGCCGTTGCCATCCTCCTGACCGGCCTGACCGCCTCGGGCAAGTCCCTCATCGCCTACGAACTGGAGCGCCGCCTGTTTGATGCCGGTCGCACGCCTGCCATCCTCGATGGCCAGATCATGCGCACGGGATTGAGTAAGGACCTGGGCTTCAGCTTCGAGGACCGCTCGGAGAACCTTCGTCGCGCCGCCGAAGTGGCAAGAATCCTTGTCGACAACGGAATGATCTGCATCTGCTCCTTTGTTGCTCCCAGCGCGGAGGTTCGCGATCGTACCCGCCAGTTGATCGGGTCGGACCGCTTCCTCGAAATCCACGCCAGCGCACCGGTGGAAGTCTGCCGCGAGCGGGACGACAAGGGAATGTATGAGCGCGCCGATGCAGGTGAGTTCGACAACTTCCCGGGTGTTTCCGCACCCTACGAAACGCCGACCAATCCTGACCTTGTCCTTCCCACCCACGAGGTGGACATCCCCCAGTGTGTCGACAGGATCATCAAGCTCCTTGAGGAGCGGAAGTTTTTGGTGTAGTCAATCACCACTCACACGCCAAAACAAGCCCCCCCCCGGAGATCGGAACTGTTCCGGGGGGGCTTTTCTGTCTATACATCATGGGGGATCCATGGCGATTTGGAATTGGTGGAAGGGTTATCGCGCCCGGGGGCGTGCATGGAGCCAGATGAGGGACCCGGTCATGGTCCGGTCGATGCCTTCAATGTCACGGCGCACCAACGTCGGGACGCTGTATGTAAAGAGGGGACACACAACGGCGTCCTCTTCAATGAGGATACGTTCCGCCTCAATCATCAGATCCTCCCTTTTGACGGGGTCCGTTTCGGCACGTGCCCGGGCGATCAGGTCGTCATACTTGGGATTGTTGTAGGCAGGACGATTCTGGGCGCTGTCGCTGATAAAGAGTTCCAGGAAGGTCATCGGGTCCAGGTAATCGCCATACCAACCGAGCCTCGCCACCTGATATTCCTGTTGGCGGGTGCGTGAGAGAAGGACCCCCCACTCCACATTTTGCAACCTGACATCCACGTTGAAGGCGCGCCGCCACATGGATTGCAGTTGCTCGCCGATCATGCGTTGTTGCTCGGACGTTTCGAAGAGGAATTCCGTTCGTGGAAAGCCACGCCCTTCCGGGTATCCAGCCTCCTCCATCAGTTGGCGTGCCTTCTCCAGGTTCCGTGGTCCGATCATGTTTCCGGCGTGGTCCCGATAATCCCCGCCACGGGCGCTTTCAAAGCCCCGGGGGATGACGCCTTCGCTGGTTGGCTCATTGCGGCGTGTTACCTGGGTCGTGATGAGACGCCGGTTGATGGACATGTTGAAGGCCCGGCGAACCCGTGCATCATCGAAGGGCGCACGCTGTGTATTATAGACAAGGAAAAAGGTGCCGAAGACTTCCTTCAGATTGAATTCCGGCTTCCCCCGCCAGCTGTCTATCTCCGGGAGGGGGACGGTGATCGAGACATCAAGATCGCCCCTGAGAAAGGCGGTGTTTGCGGTCGTTTCCGAGTCGATGAAGTAGAACTGGACCTCCGACCAGTGGATGTCCCCACGGGAGTGGTAGTTGTCGGCAAGGGTGGCGGTAACGCGATGACCCGATTGGTACCGGGTGAACCTGAAGGGGCCATTGCCAACGTAGGTGTCTGGTGAAAGCGCCCACCTATCGCCGTGCTGTTCCACCGTTTTCCGGTGGAGAGGAAGCCATGTAAAGAGCTGGAGGACGGAGGGAAAAAACGGTGTGGGGTTGGCGAGGTTATAGACAAGTGTATGATCGTCGACCGCCTCGACCGCGGTGAATTCCATCTCCCCGTTGTTGCCACCGGCCTTGTACCATTCCTCGCCATCCCTGAGGAACGAGTAGGCGTAATTGGCGTACTGCGCTCCCGTTTCCGGAGTGAGTAGACGACGGATCGCCCAGACGAAGTCATGGGCGGTCACCGGGTCTCCATTGTGCCACTTCGCATCATCCCGAAGGTGGAACGTCCACGTTGTATAGTCCTCGGAGTGTTCCCAGCTTTTGGCGACCCGTGGCTGGGGAACCTCGTTGGCATCGACATCCACGAGCCCCTCCATGAGGGCCGATAACACCACCGACCCGACGAGGTCCGTTGCAAGGAGGGGATCAAGGGTTTGCGGTTCGGCCCCAAGATTGATCCGAATCGGTTCCCGTTCGACCGAATTGGCAGTCACCGAAATGGGTGCCAGGAGGAACAGAAAGGTCATAGAGAGGAGCTGGCGAATCATGGAATTTCATGACCTCCGTGGGTCTGATGGCGTGTTGGCTGGGTATTAACTTCCGCCGGAGGTACGGCGGGAATGAATCCAGACCATATTGGCGATGGAGTTCAGTGTCAGGCCCTCAATATCGGTCCTCACGAGAATTGGCGAGGTGTAATGATAGATGGGGGCGACGGCGCATTCCTCCTCCAGGAGGATTTTTTCCGCCTCGATCAGGAGGTCTTCCCGCGCGACCAGATCAGCCTCCTGGCGTGCCTGGGCGAGAAGGGCATCGAAGCGGGCATTGGAAAACTTCGGGGCATTCTTGGCGTTGCCCGTCTCGAAGATTTCCAGGAAGGCAATGGCGTCGACGTAATCACCGAACCATGCGGATCGGGCAAACTGGAAGTTCCCCGCTGCGATGTCCTGAAGATAGACACCCCACTCCTTGTTCTGAATGCGAACATCCACGCCAAGACCACGGCTCCACATGGACTGGAGTTGCTCGCTGATGATGCGGTGGCTTTCCGCCGTGTTGTACATATACTCCACCGAGGGGAAGGGGTTGTTGTCGTTATATCCGGCCCGGACGAGGAGCTGGCGTGCCTCCTCCACATTCGTCCGCCCGACGAAATCCCCGGCACGTTCCCGGTAGGTTTTTCCCTCCACGACACTTGCCAGGGAGGCGGGAACAATTCCCCGCGGAATAATTTCACCACGTCGTGTGACCTGCTGGGTCATCATGGCCCGGTTGATTGTCTTGCTGAAGGCACGCCGCACATCAACATTGTCGAAGGGGGCGGCGGTTGTGTTGAATGAAACGTAGTAGGTGCCGAATGTCTGTTGGTTGCGGTATTCGGGTTGATCCTTCCAGTGGTCGACCTCCGCCACGGGAACACCAGCGGTCACGTCTATATCGCCGGTACGGAAGGCGGCATCCTGGGTGGATTCACTGGTGATCATGTAGAACCGGACGTTCTCCCAGAAGATCGCATCCTTGTTCCAGTAATCCTCAAATCGTTCGGCGCCGATGTGTGACTGGGAGCGGTATTCGGTCATCCGGAAGGGGCCATTGCCATTGAAGGTACGGGGGCTCAAATACCAGCCGTCCCCATGTGTTTCCACGGTGTCCCGGTGGATGGGCAGCCATGCGGTGAACTGAAGCACGGTGATGAAGTAGGGCATCGGCCCGGAAAGGGTGAACTCGATGGTTTTGTCGTCAATGGCACGGAGTCCCTCCATGCTTTCGCCGCTGCGGAGACCGCCATTATCAAAAAACTCCGCGCCGCCCTTGATGAAGGAATACACGTTTTGGGCGTAAGTGGAGGCCGTGTCGGGGGAGGAGGTGCGTTCAATGGAGTAGATGTAATCATGGGCAGTCAACGGGTCGCCGTTGTGCCAGACGGCATCCTCGCGAATATGGAACGTCCAGACGGAGTAATCCTCGTTATGCTCCCAGCGTTCGGCGGCGGCGGGTTGGGGCTGGGTGTTTTCATCAAGCCGAATGAGCCCCTCCATCAAGCCACTCATGACCCATCCCTCGTTGATGCCATTTATCAGGGAAGGATCGAGGGTTTCCGGTTCGATGGAGATATTGATTCGAAGGGTCTTTTCCGGAATCCGGGCCTGGCTTCTGGAGGGCCTTTCCGAGTCATCGCGCTCCTCGCCTCCTCCGCATGCGACGAGAAGGATGGAAAGTGCCGCGCCTGTGAGTGCTAATCTGATATTCACCTTGGTCGAACTCCTCATGTTGGGTTGCTTGGTATCATGGACCACACCGCACCAGTCTGAACGGCCAATCGGCAGGGTTCAAGCCCTCTTTTCCCCCTGTTGACGCGCGGATGATGACCGAATTCTTTTCCTTTGCTCCACCATGGGGGTTGCCCACGGGGAGCCTCCAAGCCTATTATTAGACGCTTGTGCGTTCGGACAGCACATAGGTGATGGGCAAACCATGGATATTTTTTCCGTTTTTCTCAATTTCAGGGCGACTGATGCGGTCGATATTTTTGTCGTCGCGTTGATCTTCTACGTTGCCTTCACCATTTTGAGGGAATCCCGGTCCTTCTCCGCCCTTCGCGGCCTGTTCATCATCATCTTTTGCAGCCTTCTGATCTGGATGGTTGCCCAGGTTTTCGCCCTCACGGCGACGGTCAGGGTCCTTGAGAACTCCCTTCCCCTGGTGGTTATTTTCTTCGTGCTCCTCTTTCAGGGGGAATTGAAGAAGGCCCTCACCGATTTCGGGCAGACCTCCCTGTTTCGGCCCTTCCTCAAGACGGTGCGCTTTGATCTCGATGAAGTGGTCAAGGCAGCTGTACGCCTGTCGGAAAGGCGCACCGGTGCCCTCATCGCCATTGAGAGGCGCAATTCCCTCGCCCCATATATCGAGGTGGGAACCGCTCTCGATGCCCAGGTCTCCACGGAGTTGCTTCGCACCCTCTTCGCCATTCAAACACCCCTCCATGATGGAGCCGTGGTCATTCGCAATGGCCTCGTCGCTGCCGCAAGTTGCCTTCTTCCCCTTTCGGAAAACCCCAGTCTTTCCAAGGATCTCGGAACGCGCCACCGTGCAGGGATTGGCCTGACCGAGCAAACAGATGCCATCGTCGTCATTGTTTCCGAGGAAACCGGGACCATCTCTCTTGCACAGGGCGGGATGATTGAGCGGAATCTGGATGCTGACACACTCCGGGCGCGTTTGCAGTCACTGCTTGATTTCCAGGAGGCCCGCGATGGCAAGGATTGATGCAAACCCTCCCTGGCTGCGGGTCGTGGTGATCCTCGCCTCGTTTATGTGCGCCACGACGGTGTGGATGGCCGTGAAATTGACGGAGACGAAGGAACAAATCCTCGAGGTTCCCATCGTACTGGCCAATACGGTTGAGCAGATCGACTTTACCTTCGAGCCAACCCGGGCCAGGGTGAAGTTCGCCTTTTCGTCGAAGGACTCACGTCTCGTCACAGCAGACAACTTCCGCGTGGTCGTCGAAATTCCCGAAGCCCTTCTCGATATCGATGATCTTGCCCGCCGCGAGGAAGCCGAGCTTCGCTTCTCCACCCCCCTCAACCGGCGCATGGTCGAGCCGGTGGATGCCTCCCTGCGAACCCTTATCGAGCCCGTCGAGGTGTTAAGTTCCCAAACCACATGGACGGCCAGGTTGCGGCGTCATACCGCCCGGATTACCCCCCGGGTCTCGGGAACACCTGCCGAGGGATATGATTATCTCCCCGACGCCACCGAATTTGACCGATCCCCGACGCTGACCGTTGTACTCAACGAGGAGTCGGAGTTGAGGTACGGTGCCCCCAATTCCGCACCGATCAGCCTGGAAACCGAGCCCATCGACATTACCGGCATCCGTGACGAGCAGCGGCTCAATGTCCGTCTCAGCCCTTCAGATAATCGGAGTGACGAGCCAAGTCGCGGCCCCGTTGCCATCAATGTCCCCCAGGGTGTCTGGCTCCTCCCGCGGGACATGGGGACGGAGCGCGAGTTGACCCTCCGCGCGGTGGAAAGGCAGATCACCCGGGAGCTGACAAATGTCCCGGTTACCCACACGTTTCTGCGTCAGGGATTGACGGCGACGATTGAGCCGGAAGCGATCAGTGTGATCCTGCGCGGCCCCACAAGCGCCGTGAACGAGGTCACCCCCGACATGGTGTCGATCCGTCTCAATGATGTTCCCGATCAGCCTGGAACCACCGCCCGGGTAAGTGTCTCAGCCCGGTTGACGGATTCCGAGCTGCGGCCGCTGATCAATGTCCGCCCCGAACCGGCATCAGTTTCGATCACAGTGGAATCAAGGGAGGAAGCCGTCCTGGAGACCCCGACGCCTTCACCGACACCCTCGCCAACTCCATCGCCAACACCGTCACCGTCACCATCGCCTTCCCCGACACCGGAAACCACTGCAGACGACGAACCAACCACCTGATACCCCCTTATGGAAGGAATGCCGAAACATGGTGCACCTTTGCGTAAACATCGATCACATTGCCACCGTGCGGAATGCACGGGGGGAGTCGGAACCCGACCCTCTCCACGCTGCCGTTCTCTGTGAATTGGCAGGCGCTGCCGGGATCACCTTTCATCTTCGCGAAGATCGCCGCCACATTATGGATGAGGACGCCCATGCTCTTCGTCGTGTCACGAAGGGAATCCTCAACATGGAGATGGCATGCACTGATGAGATGCTGAACATCGCCCTGGCGGTGCATCCGGACCAGGTGACCCTCGTGCCTGAAAAGCGCGAGGAGCTGACCACCGAGGGCGGGTTGGATGTTGCCGGACAACTGGCCCGGGTGACGGAGATGACCCATGCCCTCATGGAAAAAGGGATTGCTGTCAGCCACTTCATCGAGCCGGACGAGGTTCAGGTTCACGCAGCCCAAAAGTCCGGAGCTTCCCACGTTGAGTTTCACACTGGTGTCTATGCACGGCATTTTGACAGGAATCGCCAGAAGGCCCTTCAGGAACTGGATCGCCTGCAGGATGCGTCGAGTCTTGCCCATGGTGCCGGTCTTGTTGTCAATGCAGGTCACGGCCTGAATTACCGCAACGTGACACGGGTGGCACGGATCCCCTTCATGACGGAATTGAACATCGGCCATGCCATCGTGGGGCGGGCATTGTTTCACGGGCTGGAGCGTGCCGTTCGTGACATGGTGGATCTGATCCGTCAGGCAGATCATCCCGCGGAGGAGGATTAAGGCAGCCCTGATGAGAATTCTATACATTTGCGGGGACCAGGGAATTCCGGTTTTTGGACGCAAGGGTGCATCCACCCACATGCGCGAAATGATCGCGGCATTTCGCCGCCAGGGACACGAGGTCTGTCTGGCATCACCGGATCTCAGTGGGGACCGCCGCGAGGAGGAGGAGTTCCCCCTCATTGAGCTTCCCGCGCCGAAGTCCAGGCTCCTTGGCAAGGACGGGCGTTATCTATACGCCAACATTGCCGCCCGGAAGGTGCTCCTCAAGGCTGCCCGGGACTTCAAGGCGACGGTGATATACGAGCGCTCCGCACTCTACTTCCTGGCAGGGCAGTGGCTCATGGAGCAGACCGGCCTCCCACGTATTTTGGAGGTCAACACGCTCCTTTCGCGGGAACTGGCGCACCGACTTCATTACCCCTCGGTCGCGGAAAAGTTTGAGAGAAAACTGATCCTCAAGGCCCCCGCAATTGCCTCGATTTCCAACTTCATGGCCCAGGAACTGGAAACCGAAATTGGCCGACCCTTGAACACAACACGGGCGTTCTCCATGGCCGTCGACCCGGAAAGATTCAAGCCCACCGATGATGGTGGCGAGCGCCGTCGTCAACTTGGATGGAGCGACAAGGAAATCGTCCTCGGCTTTGTCGGTTCGATGAATGAATATCATAAGCCCCACTGGTTTACCGACCTGGCGGAAAAGAAACTGCGCCGGGGTGAAACGAATCTCCGATTTGTGATCGTTGGTGGAAGCACCAAAAAGATCGAGCGTGAGCGCAACAGGCTCCTCAAGTGGGTCGATGAGGGTCTTGTCCATTACACAGGAAGTGTGCCCCAGGGGAAAATGGGCGGATGGCTTTCGATGATGGATGCCGTGTTGGTTCCCGGTGCCTCCCCCCAGTCCACGCCAACAAAGATTTTCGAAGCCGCTGCTGTGGGTACGCCCCTCCTCCTTCCCGCCACGGAGCCCATCAAGGAGTTGTGCGGCGAGGATGCCCCTTACCTGTTCCAGCCCGAGGATTTTCCCGCCTTCGAGGGGAAGGTCCGTGAGTTCTGTGAAAATCCCGGCAAATTCGTGGAGCCTGCAAGAAAGCTCCACGAGAAGGTCGTCAAGGAATGCACCTGGGACAACCATGCGCAGGGAATTATTGAATGGTTCAGGGAGCTCGGGGCGAAGGACTGAACTGTCTATCGGTCCGGCGGGGAGTCCCCGGTTTTTCCGTCTATACCGTTCCGATCAGTGACTCGTCCTTGTGCCAAAGAATGGGATTGAGGGGACTGGCGCAGGGATCACCGGGCTTGAGGCCGGGGAACCATCTCTCCAGATCCATCGGTTGGCTTTCGTTGGCCGGTTCGGTGATCCGGGCATCATGGGCGTGGTAGATGATTGTCATCGCGGGTCGCATTTTGTCGGTGGAATTGCCCGGCGCCTTGTGGGGTGTCCATCCGGCATGGAAGGTGGCATCCCCCATTCCCAACTCGTAGATTCCCAGTCTCCATTCATTTTTCTTGGCAAACTCGCTGTATAGACGGGCGGATTCGTCGCTGATGGCGATCTGGGCGAAGGCACCCTGTTTGTGCTGGCCACTGGCAAAGACCAGCGAACCCATCTCCAGGGGGCAGTCACAAAGGGGCATCCACATGGTGATGGTCTTGTCGGTGTCAATGGGCCAATAAAACTGATCCTGATGCCATGGTGTGGGGCCGCCGCCGGGCTCCTTGAAGAGGGCCTGGTCGTGATAGACGCGAACCCCGTCGACGCCCATGAGATCGGCGGCGATTTTTGCGAAGCGCCTGGCGAAGACAAACTTCCGCACCGTGTCACTGAGTTCCCAAAGATTGCCCACCTGAATGAAGGCCTTGTGGTAGGTTCCACGCT
>JAFIGB010000005.1 GCA_020831705.1 Candidatus Sumerlaeia bacterium
TCGCCACGCAGACGAGGGAGGCCATTTCGAAATGACGGAGGAGTGCGTGGTCCTGCAAATAGTTTTCCCGTCCGCGATGGTCATGGAGGGACTCGTCCAATAGATTAAAAAAGTTCTCCTCCCGCGTGATGACCCCGACGAGGGCATACAGCAGGACGGCAATCACCATCATGAGCATTGCAGGGATGAAGAACAGAAGGTCAAGGACCAGCGAGACGACCCCGCGTATGGGCTTAAAGACCCGCCGAAATGTATCCAGCAGAAAATACATGGAGGATGGCATTGATCGGTCCTTTCTCCATCTGTCTTGGACCGAGATCAATCCGTTGCGGAAAGGACACCGTCAACAAGGAAACACAAAAATTGGTAACTTTTTTGGACCGTGGATGAACGCCGGTTAATTCGGCCTTCCATTGTACCCATTGAATTGGGTCATGGCCTTGTCGAGGCCCTTGGAGAAGATCGCTTCCACGGCATCGGCAGCAATTTCCGCCATGTGTTCGGAAAGGTCGAGGGCATCGCCCCGCAGTTTTGCAAGAACGTAGGCAGCCAGGTCGCCCTTCCAGTTTTCCGGCTGGCAACCAATTCTCACCCTCGGAAAACCATCGCCGCCAAGGTGTTGGATCATGCTTCGCAGGCCGTTGTGCCCCCCATGGCTCCCCTTCGCACGCAGGCGCAATCGGCCCCAGGGAAGCTCGGTGTCGTCGCTGACGGCGAGTACCTGATTGGTTGGAACCTTGAAGTAACTGGCCAGGGGGCCGATGGCCTCGCCACTGAGATTCATGTAAGTCAGCGGCATGACCAACCGGACCGGTTCATTGCAAAGCTCCCCCTCGCAGACCTCCGCTTTCACACGGTTGGAAAGTTTCCAACTCCAGTGATATCGCTCGGCAAGGAGACGCACCACATCAAAGCCCAGATTGTGTGGGGTGGCCTCGTATCGCGCGCCGGGATTTCCAAGTCCTGCAATGATCCACATGGGGAACCTGCCTCAATGGGTTGCAAAATGCGCTCCGGTGGGGGAGCGGCGCGATGGTAATGACCCATGACCTCCCACCGGGCAAGTGTTTCGTGGGGATCAGTCCGGACCATCCCCGCAATCCTTGAGAATGTCCACGATGCTGGAAAACTGATACCCCTTGGAGAGGAGGAGAACGATGAGGTCATCAAGGCGTTCGAAGAATTTTTCCGTCCGCCGCGGACCCGCACCGACATGAGTTAGGAGGAGGAACCCGTTCAATCCGTCCGGTGTTTCCACTTCATGGGCCACAATGGAATCCCAGATGAGCTGGTTTGGCCGATAATTCTTGGCGTCGTCCTCTGTATAGTCGGCATTGCTCAGTGTCCCCGGGGTGAAGCTGAACAGGGGATGTCCTGCCTCCCGCGCCCAACCGGCAATCTCGTCGTTGTACCACTCGTAGGGAGGGATCCACCACTTCAGGTGTTGCTCGGGAACACCGAGGCTGCGGAGATCGGTGAGATTGCGTTCCAGGTCGGAAAGGAAGTCCTCCCGGGTGATCAATGTCTTGGTGCGATCCTCCCATGGACAATACAGCGGATGGGCATGGGAGTGGGGGCCAACCACATGGCCGTCGAAAAGGGCACGACGCAGGAGGTCGATGTGATCCGCGTTGGCAAGAAAATCACCGGTAAAGTAGAAAGACCCCGGAACTCCATGTTTGCCCAGCGTGTCGAGGACGGTTTCAAAGCCCTCCCCAAAGTGTCCCCCGGTGAAGACCAATGAAAGTTGCCGTCTGCCCAGGGGGGCACGGATTACTGCGCCATGGTTGAATGTATAGCTTCCCATCTGATTTCCTTTCCTGGATGAATCAACCCTTCACTGCACCGAAGGTCAGGCCCGTCACAATCTGCTTTTGGAAAATGAAAAAGACAATAATCATGGGGATGGCGCTGGCCGTTGCACCCGCCATGATTAACCCGTAATCGGCCACATTTTGTTGCTGGAGCGTTTGCAGGCCCACCTCAAGGGTAAAGAGTTGGTCGCTTCCCAGAACAACAAAGGGCCAAAAGAAGGAACGCCACACGGCGGTGAAGGTCAGAATGCCCCAGGCGCCGATCACCGGCCGGCAAAGGGGAAGGATGATGCGCCACCAGAGAAAAAAGTCGCTGCAGCCATCCATGCGGGCGGCCTCGTCCAGTTCCCTCGGGATATTTTCAATGTATTGACGCATGAGGAAGATCCCAACGGGGGAGCAAAGCGCAGGCAGGATCAGCGCCCAATGGGTGTTGATGATGTCGACACCAAACCAGCCACGAATTCCGCTCGAAATTACGATGAAGAGGGGAATGATGAGGGCCTGCCCCGGAAGAATGATCGACATGATCAGCAGCCCGAAGATCAGTTTCCTACCGGGGAAAAGTAGGCGGGCGAAGACGAAACCAGCGAGGCAGCTCAAAAGCACCTGAACGGCCATGATGAAGAAGGACAGATAGAGGCTGTTCCAGATCCACCGGAGGAGATTGGGTGCGGCACTCAGAAGGTTCGTGTAATTTTCAAGGGAAAAATTGGCGGCTGATATTCGTGGGGGATTCGCCTGGAGATAGACACGGGGTGTGAAGGCGGAAAGAAACATCCACGCCATGGGGAAGAGGAAGAGCAGGGCCATCGGCAGGAGAAGGAGGTGAATTGGAATGTCCCGAAATACAGGGAATTTCCGACCGGGTCTCCCGGTTTTGGGAATTCTTTGGCGTACTGCGGCAAGGAAACCGTCCACCCAGTTGCCAAGCCTGTTCAAAATGGATCCGATCCCGTCACTGATTTTTTCCAGGAGACGATGATGGATGCCCCTTGGAGTCTCCCGGGTAGTGTCGGTGCCGAAGAGGAAGAACTGGACGACGGTAAAGCCGGCAACAATCAAGAGGAGAATCAGGGACAAGGCTCCCGCGATGCCATATCTCCCCTGGATGAAGGCGAGGCTGTATATCTCGTAGACGATTACCGTGGAGGCTCCTGCAGGCCCTCCACCGGTCAGGATAAAGACAAGCTCAAAGACCTGAAAGGAGCCGATTGTATTGAGAACGATGAGGTAAAGGGTCACCGGCTTGAGCGCCGGGACGGTGACGGTCCACCATCGGAGGAGCGAATTGGCACCATCGACGGTGGCGGCCTCCATGGTGTCCTTCGGGACGGATGTAAGTGCGGCGAGATAGATAATTATATTCGCCCCCGGCCCGGCGCCAAGTGCCGCAAAGATTACCGCCCACATGGCCCAGTCAGGATCCCCGGTCCAGTTGATCGGCCCGATTCCCATTGTTCCAAGGAGGTAATTCAGCAGGCCAAAATTTGCGTCATACAGCCATTTCCATATCATGGCAAAGACAATGGCGGAGGTGACCGTCGGGAGGTAATACGCCGCCCGATAGAAGGTCTTCCCACGGCCCTGGATGGCCTCGATCAGGGTGGCCACCACCAGAGCACCGATGATGTTGAGGGGGACAAAGATCGCCGTGAAAAGCAGGGTATTCATGAAGGCGCGATGAATGCGCTCGCTGATCAGGATGTTGCCAAACAGATCGCGAAAGTTTTGCAGGCCCACCCAGGGACTGGCACCCAATCCGGCAGCCAGGTCGATGTGCTTGAAGGCAATGACAACGGCCAGGATCATTGGCAATCCGACAAAAATGGCGAACAGCACAAGCGTGGGAAGCAGCATGGTATATGCAACCAGCACTTCCCTCCACTTCATGGAACCGTTGGGGTGGATTCTATCCTTCATGAAGGACGGGGCATCACCTTTCTGCGGCATCGCGGGATTGCCAGTAGGCGTCCAGCACCATCTGGCCACGTGTCTGCATATTTGAGACCGCCGTATCCACATCTATACGCCGCAGGAGTACCAACTGAAGTTGCTCACCAATGACCTGGTCGATTTGGAGCCACGCCGGATGAACCGGTGGGCTGTGAGCCCCGGCGATATACGGAATGAGCGGCTCGTAGCGCGGATCATCAGCAAGCAATTTGGCGTGGGAGATCCGGCTTGGAAAAACCCCGGCTGCCCTGTTGATCTTTTGCCCCTCATCCTCCAGGGTAAGGAATCTTGCAAGGCGCGCGGCGGCTTCTGTTCTTTCCGGTGCCGTCGGGCGCTTGAAAACCATGTAGCATCCCACGCCGTAGGAGGCCATTTCCTGGGGCTTGCCGGGCATTCGCGGAAAGTGGGCCACCGATATATCCAGTGGGGGAGGGAGGTCCGTTGCGGTGGGGTTTGCAATCCGCTGATCCTCCAGGAGTTGATTGAGAACCTCCACGGAGTTGATCGACCACAAGCCCTGGGCCGTGGCTGCCAGGCGGCGTTCCGGGCCGGAGAAGGCGGTCCAGGTCGTGTCATCCTGGATGCCGCCGGCACCGGGCAGGGCGACGCGTTCCTCAAATTCCAGGGAAAGAAGGCGCTGGATTCCCCGGCGTGTTGCCTTCGAGTCGATGACCATGCGACGGCCATCCTCGTTCAGGATCCTCATTCCCTCACCGAAGAGAAATGGATATGCCTCCCACTTCTCCTTTCCGGTGCTGAACCCCACGCCATGAACATCGATTCGGCCATCACCGTTTCGATCAAAGGTGACCCGGCGCATTGTTTCCAGAAATTCATCCCAAGACCACATCCCACCGTCGGGAGGGGAAACTCCACGTTCGCGCAGGATATCGTTGTTCAGGAGAAGCACAAAGCCCTCCTTGAACCAGGGCATCCCCCATGTCTGGCCGTCCCACTGCATGTCGGCAAGTATTTCCGGGTGGATATCATCACGCCATGACATGCCCTCCATGCCGGGGATCGGCTCGTCGATGTACTCGTCAAGGGGTTGGAGAAGCCCGGCCTCCACATACTTGAGATTGAGGGTGGCACCGGCAAGGTCGGGGGGACGTCCTGCAAAGGCGGCAATGTCAAGGCGCTCCCCTCCCTTCCCCCAACTCAACCTTGTATATTCCACATGAATATCGGGGTTCTCCTCCTGGAACAGGACCAGTCGTTGTTGTATATACTCCAGGACGGCGGGGTGGCGGGGGTAATCCCAAAACTCCACGAGTATCTTCCCGTGGGGAGCCCGGGGGGCGATGCAGGATGGATATATCAACACCACAATGACGAGTATCATCGTGGCTCCCAGGATCTTCCTCAGCCGCTCCAGCCTCATGTCAGCTGCTTTCGGAGGATTGCAAATCTTCTGGAGATCGTGAAGCCAAGCCTTCCGTAGACTCCCTTTGCCGCCCGTTCCCCCGTCCACAGGACGAACGCGGCGTGATGGCCCTCCATGCGCATTTGAAGAAGGGTTTTCGCAAGAAGGAGCGTCCCGATTCCACTTCCCTGATGGCTTTCCTGAACTCCAAAAGGACCGAAGTGTTCCCCGTCGAATTTGCAGTAGCCGACAATCGCTCCCTTATCTCTTGCCACCTTGATAGACCCAGTTGGTGCATCACCCGCGACCATTCTTTGCAACAGCCCCCTCGCATCCTCCACCCAGTCACCGGGCATGAAAGCAATCATCCAGTCAAGAAAATCGGTCGCCTCCTCCACGGGAAGTGTACTGACAACGACACCCTGTGAAGCCAGTTTCGTTTCGCGCTGCTGGAGTTCCTCGTCCAAATCAAATTTTCCAATGAGGGCGTCCATGGCGATGCCCTCGGAATACTCTACAAATCCGTGTTTCTTCAGCCAGTCGAGTCCCCTTGCATACGCTTCCCTGTCCACCCCGGGGACAAAGTAGTTCGGTGCGTATGGTGCGATCGCCAACTCGCGCCTTCCCCGTTCGCGAAGAAAATCCTCCGCAGCAGAAAGCAGGGCACCACCCACCCCTATTCCCTGAACCTCCGGTGAAACACCAAAAGCGGTGACAAATCCCCGGTGTTCCATGAGGCCGATATTTTCAATGGGATGCCGGAGACAAAGGGCGAGAATGAAGCCCACCACATTGTTTTCCCAAACGGCGACGAGCAAACCCGACCGCTCGAAGTTCTTGTCGAGAAGTACCCTCCCGAGGAAATCTGATCGCGTGATGGCATCGAGGGGGAGGCTTTTCCTCCAGACTTCAAGGACTTCCTCAAGATCAGCAGACTGGAAGGGGCGAATCTGGACATCGGTTGTGTCAATCATTCTGGTCCCTCGCCTGAAAGATTGCCTTCTTCCCACCATCTTCCCTTTGACGGAAGGAGTGTGTGTCAACAATCCCCCGAAACTCAATGGCCGCAAGACCAAAGGAAAATCCAATACGCTGCGAGAAAGCGAGTGGTTGCAGCCATCAATGCCATGGTATCAATATTGTCGTGGCGGGGGAGAAGCATCCAGCCAAGGGAATCAGGGGGCTTTACCGGGTAATGGACTTCGGCAATCAGAAGTCTGATTTGTATCGCGAGGCGGTTTCCATCCTTGAGCGCCTTCAGAAGGCGGGCCATCAGGCATGGTTTGTCGGTGGTTGCGTGCGGGATCATCTCCTTGGCCTGCCGGTCAAGGATTTCGATATTACCACCAGCGCGAAACCGGATGAAATTGCCCAGCTTTACCCACGAATGGAGGAGGTTGGCGCTCACTTCGGCGTCAGTCTGGTGCCAAGCCCGATGGGGCCATTCGAGGTGGCCTCCTTTCGTCATGATGGTTCGTACCTCAACCATCGGCATCCCACCAGTGTGCGATTCGGGACGCTGGAGGAGGACGCCGCGCGCCGTGACTTTACGATCAATGCGATCTACTTCAATCCGCTCACCGGGGATTTTTTCGACCCGCACGACGGCAGGAGCGACCTTGAGAAGAAAGTCCTTCGCTGCGTCGGCGACCCTCGAACCCGCTTCAAGGAGGATGCGTTAAGGCTCCTGCGGGCAGTACGATTCGCGACGCGTCTCGTCTTTGAAATTGAGCAGGACACCTGGGAGGGCATCTTTGAATCCGCGCCCCTCATTGATTATATCAGCCCGGAACGCCATTGCCAGGAACTCGACCGAATTTTCAGGGATTACAATGTGCGCCGGGGACTTGATTTGCTGGATCGCTCCGGGATTCTTTACTTTCTGGTTCCCGAGTTGTTGGAACTCAAGGGCGTGGAACAGGGCGCACGGCACCATCCCGAGGGGGATGTCTGGATTCATACGGGATTGGTGCTCGAAAAAATCGAACCCAGAACCACCGTAAACTGCTGGTCCGCCCTGCTTCATGACATTGGAAAGCCAGCCACCTTTGAAAAGGACAACGCATCGGGAAGGATTACCTTTTATGGCCATGATGAACTGGGGGCCAAAATTGCTCGACAAATCCTCCAGCGGCTCCGCTTCTCAATGGAAAAAATGAATGCCATCACATCCGTGGTGGAACGACACATGCGCTTTCTCGATGTGGAGAAAATGAAGCCATCGACCCTTCGCCGACTGCTTTCCGCCCCCACCATCGAGGCCGACCTCGCTCTTCATCGGGCGGATCGACTTGGCTCCAATGGTGATCTTTCCACCTGGGAATTCTGTCTCAGGAAGCTTGGAGATTTTCAGGAAAATGATGAACCGGTCATGCCTCCCCTTCTCCTCAGTGGCCGCGACCTGATTGCCATGGGGGTCTCGCCAGGCCCGCCAATGGGAGAGTTGCTGCGCAGGATTCAGGACCTGCACCTTGATGGTGTCTTGAAAACCCGCCAGGAAGCCATCGAATGGGTGGGGGATCAATCGATCCCGTCGCCGGGTGATGGGGATTCCGGGTAAAGCAGGAACATGGTACCCCCTTCGCGGCGATTTTGGACGTGTTGCGTAATCGACTCGTTTCGCCAGCAACTCATCTAGGTCCAGCGCGGGGAACATCCAGACGGCGGGGTTTCTTGCGGGCTGCTCCTCGAGCAGAATCTGGTCAGGTGTTCGGTCGCCCTTGTGGCCGGTCTCCCGCGTCGTGTTCCACCAGA